>NZ_LNQO01000008.1:0-256665 GCF_001456905.1 Gordonia sp. SGD-V-85 | reverse complement strand
CACCCAGCCGGTCACCGCCCGCCTGATCGTGCGTCGGGTCACAGCCCACCACCCCGCCGGCACCGACACCCTGATGCCCGCCTGGCGGTACCACTCGTTTTTCACCAACACCACCGACGACACCGTCACCGCCGACATCACCCACCGCCGCCACGCCATCATCGAAACCGTGTTCGCCGACCTCATCGACGGACCGCTGGCCCATCTGCCCTCCGGACGGTTCGGTGCTAACGCCGCCTGGCTGGCGCTGACCGCGATCAGCCACAACCTGATGCGCACCCTCGCCGCACTCACCAACACCCCCAGACTGCGGGCCGCGCGGGGCGCTACGCTGCGCCGCACACTCATCGCGGTACCCGCCCGACTAGCGCGACCAGCACGAACACCGGTGCTGCACCTACCCCGACACTGGCCAACCCAACACGCGTTCACCGCGTTGTGGGCCGCGGTCAACACCACCTGACCTACCAACCACACCCGCCCACCCACCACTAAGGAACCCCAGTGAAAAAGCTGACACAGGTCAGCGAATACCGCACGCCCACAACACAATCAGGCGATCACGCGCCCCAACCCACCCCACCTGAACTCCTTCCACGGATTCAGGCTCAGGGAGCGGGGGTCGGCCGCGCCCTCCGCAAGCCCCGGCCTACTCAGGGAGCGGGTGGGGGCCGTCGCTTGCGCGACGCGACTCGGCCTCGCGGATCGCCGCGTCGATCCGCGGTCCGATCACCTCGAGCGCGTCGGTACCGACGATCCCGAGGTGATCGGCATCGACGTCGACACGGGTGACCCGCCCGCCGAGGAACGATGTCCAGCGTCCGGCGGTGCTGTCCGGGTCGGCCTCCCCCGCCGCCGCGACGACGAGCATCGCGTCGCCGTCGTAGGTTCGGGGCCGATGGTCGACGGTGCGTCGGGCCGACGTCGCCATCCGTTGGAGCATGCGGTCGAACGCGGGTCCGTCGAGGAGTCCGAGTCCGACGACCCGCTCGCGGACCGCCGCCGCCATCGCGGCCGGATCGTCGGAGGCGGTCACCGCGTCGATGTCGATGACCGCTCGCCACCCGCCGAGCAGGTCCGCGACCGTGGCTCGCGCATCTTCCGCGGACACCTCGGCACGCGCCGCCGCCCCGTCGGTCTCGAGTTCACCGCCGGTCTCGAGTGCGTCACCGGTCGCGGGATAGCTGTCGAGGAGGCCGAGGAACCCGACTTCGGCACCCTGCGAACGCAATTCGGCCGCCATCTCCTGGGCGATGAGCCCGCCGAGGGACCAACCGACGAGGTGGTAGGGCCCCTGCGGGACGATCGCCCGGATCTCGGCCACATACCGCGCGGCGAGTTCGCGGATCGACGTGGCGGCCGTGTCGCCGGCCACCACGAAGGGGTCCTGCAGACCAAAGACCGGCCGGTCGTCGAGATACGGTGTGAGACCGGCGAACAGCCACGCCAACCCGTCGGCGGGGTGGACGCAGAAGACCGGTTCGCGGCTGCCGTCCGCCCGTAGCGGCACGACCACCTGGCCCCGCGGTTCGGCGGTGTCGGTGGATTCCTCGTGCGTCGCCTGAGCAGCGAGCCGGGCGCCGAGATCGCGCGGTGTGGGTCCGGCGAAGATCCATGCGACCTCGACGGGCAGTCCGGTCCGTCGCCGCAGCAGCGACACCAGCCGAACCGCCGACAGCGAGGTCCCGCCGAGGTCGAAGAAACCCTGGTCCGCGTCGGTCACCGCGGTCCCGGTGATCTCCGACATCGCGTCGGCGACCGTCACTTCCCAGCGGCCGGTCGGGGCCGCGGGCTCGGCGTCCTCGCGTCCCCCACCGGCTGAGTTCATGAGCGACGCGACCTCGCGGCGTCCGGGTCGTCCGTCCGCGCCGACCGGGATGGCGTCGACGACGCTGATCACCGTCGGAATACAGTGTGCGGGCAGCACTCTCGACAGCTCGCGTCGGAGGTCGGAGGCGCCGGGGCCGTCGCGGTCCACCACGACCCAGGCCCCCACCTCGACTCCGTCATCCGTCGGCTGACCGTCGGACGCCGACGCCACGACCGCCGCAGTGACGACGCCCGCCACCCCGTTGAGTGCCGCCTCCACCGCATCGAGATCCACTCGCCGCCCTCCGACCCGGGGGTGACGCTCGACCGGCCCGAGGATCTCCGGTCGTGTCATCGAGGCGTCGACCCACCGCGCCCGCATACCCGTCGCGAGCAGCGAACCGTCTGCCGTGCGCTCGTGCAACTCACCCGGCACCCGCGCCGGTACCGCCCGGCCCGCGCTGTCGAGGATCAGCGACGCACCGTCAACGGCACCGGTCACATCGACCTCATCCAGCACCATGTCGATGTCACCGGTCACGGCGTCGAGCATGCCTAGGAAAACGTCGCGTATCGACGCAATCGTCTCGATGTCGAACAGCGCTGCGGCGTAGTCGATCTCGCCGACCAACTCGACAGCCGCACCGACGGACCGCTCCGCGAGACCGAGGGTGAGGTCGACCTTCGCCGGCGGCGGCCCCGGTTCGACGGCCACGACCTCGAGACCGTCCACGATGAGCGGCTCGGCGTCCGCGCCGATACCAGGCACCGCCGGTGTCCCGGACGACTCGCCGAGATAGTTGATCATGACCTGCACGAGCGGCGCGTGGGCGGTGGACCGGACCGGGGTGAGGTGCTCGACGAGGGTCTCGAACGGGATGTCGGCGTGCGCGAAGGCCGCGAGATCGGCATCGCGGACCCGGCGGAGCAGGTCCTCGACCGTGTCCTCGGAGTGCACCGATGTGCGGAGCACCACGGTGTTGACGAACATCCCGATGAGCCCCGCCGTGGCCGCGTGCCCGCGACCGGAGATGGCGGCGCCGACGCTGATGTCCCGCACATCGGCCACACGGGCGAGTGCGGCGACGAAGGCGGCGTGACAGACCATGAACGGGGTCATCCCGTGCACGCGTGCGGTCGCCGCCACCGCCGCGCTGCGCTCTTCGCCGATCTCGAGGGGCAGCCGACCACCGGTGGGGTCGGCGATCGGCGGACGCGGACGGTCACCGGGGATCTCCAACGCGGCCGGGACGCCGGCCAGCGTCTCGGTCCAGAACGAGTACTGCGCCGCCATCGGCGAGGTCGGGTCGTCGAGGTCCCCGAGCACATCGCGTTGCCACAGCGCGTGATCAGCGTATGCGATCTCCGGTACCTCGATCGACCCGTCTTCGGGGCGTCGACCGTTGCGGTACCCACCGAGGAGCTCCGCGGCCAGGATCGCCAGGGACGCCGCATCGCCGGCTATGTGGTGCAGGACCAGCACGACTCGAAACACCGGCGGCGACGCACCCTCCGCTGATACCAGCGACGTCACCACACGCAACGGCAGCTGCGTCGTCACGTCGAATCCCTCCGCGCACAACGCCATCGCGTCCTCGGGTGTCCCGGCCGATTCCCAGCGCAGTCGGGCCGCCGCCACCGAAGGATCGAGGATGTGCTGTAGCGGCACCCCGCCGTCGCCGAGCGGGTACACGGTCCGCAGCGGTTCGTGTCGCGTCATCACAGCCGCGACCGCGGCGCGTAGTGCGTCGACATCGAGGAGTCCCCGGATGTCGAATGCGATCGGCATGTTGTACGTCGGGGACGTCACGTCGAACTGGTTGATGAACCACAGTCGCTGTTGCGCATACGACAACGGGATGCGGTCGGGCCGGGGTCGTGCGACGAGCGGATGGTCGGAGACCCGACGACGCGTGACGAGTTGTGCGAGCTCGCGGACCGTCGGGGTGCGGAAGAGGTCGCGCACATCGAGGTCGGTCCCGAGCTGCTCGCCGATCCGGGCGACGACCCGCATCGCGGCGAGCGAGTTGCCGCCCAGATCGAAGAACGGCGTCGTCACCGAGATCTCGTCGAGTCCCAGCACGTCGGCGACGACGACGGCCACCGCCCGTTCGACGGCGTCGGCGGGCGGCACCATCTCGACCGGCTCGCTCCGCGGCGCGGGCAGGGCCCGGCGGTCGAGTTTGCCGGTCGCGGTCACCGGAACCGAATCGAGGACCACCCACTGCGTCGGGTGCATGTACTGCGGCAACGCCTGCCGCAGATGCTCACGGATCGCGTCGAGATCGACACGGCCGGCGAGGTATCCGACCAGTGCATCGCCCGCCGGCCCGCTCCGGACGGTGACCGCCGCGTGCGAGATGCCGTCGACACGGGCGAGGACGGTCTCGATCTCCCCGAGCTCGATGCGCTGTCCGCGCAACTTCACCTGGAAGTCTGCTCGGCCGAGGTATTCGAGCGCACCGGAGGCGTTCCAGCGCACCAGGTCACCGGTCCGGTAGAGGCGGCCTCCGTGCGGGCCGGTGGGGTCGGCCACGAACCGTTCGGCGGTGAGGTCGGGCCGGGCGGCATAGCCGCGCGCCAGCTGATCGCCGCCGACGTACAGCTCGCCGACCACCCCGACCGGCGCCGGGCGCAACCCGTCGTCCAGCACCCACGTGGTGGTGTTCGCGTTCGGGCGTCCGATCGGCACGATCACGTCGCCGGGGGCGAAGCGGTACGCCGTCACCTCGACGGCCGCCTCGGTCGGCCCGTAGAGGTTGTCGAGGTCCGCCTGCGGCACGAGCGCCGCCATGGCGTCGGCGGTGGCCGCCGGCAGTGCCTCGCCCGACGCGTTGACCCGCCGCAACGACGACAGTGCCGCGCGCCGCCGCGGGTGGTCGCCGATGTACTCGACGAACGCCGCCATCATCGACGGCACGAAGTGCGCCGAGGTGACGCGATGCCGCTCGATCTCGGCGAGGACATGGGCCGGGTCGATGTGGCGGCCGTCCTCGACGATGACGAGGCGGGCCCCGGCCATCAGCGGTTCGAACAACTCGGGGACGGACACGTCGAAGGTGACCGGCGTCTTGAGCAGAACGGCATCGTCGGGACGCAGCGGGGAACGCACCGCCATCCATGCGAGTCGGTTGAGTACGGCGCCGTGACTGACCGTGACCCCCTTCGGCGTTCCGGTCGAGCCGGACGTGAACAACGTGTAGAGGGCGTTGCCCGGACACGGGCGACGGAGTTCCGGCCGGGGACCCGAGCGGTCCCCCGGCGGGGCATTTCCGTCGACGACGAGGGTCGGTACCGACAGACCGGACAGCGCGGACGGGGACACCTCAGCGGTCAGGATGACCGCGATCGACGCGGCGTCGACCATCGCGGCGACTCGTTCGGGCGGACTCGACGGGTCGATGCTGACATAGCTGCCGCCGGCCATCACCACCGCGTGGATCGCGAGCACCAGCTCCACCGACCGCGGGATACACACGCCCACGGCCACTTCGGGACCCACGCCGTGGGCGGACATCATCTCGGCCAGCTGGGTGATCCGGTCCATGAACTCGCGGTAGGTCACGGATCGCGCACCGGCCACCAGTGCCGTCGACTCCGGTGAGCGTCGCGCGGCCGCCTCGATCGCATCGGTGACCGTCGACCACGGCACCGACAGATCGGGGCCCGCGATCAGTTCGGCGATCCGCGCGCGCTCGGCCGCGTCGGTCAGGTCGATGGCACCGACAGCCATGTCGTCGGCACCGACGACCGCCTCGAGGACCCTGGTCAGGCGGGTGATCGCGGTGCGCGCGGTCCGCTCGTCGAACAGGTCGGTGGCATAGACGATCTCGACGTCCCACGCGCCTTCGGGACGGATCGTCACCGCCACGGTCAGGTCGAGCTGGGTGGTGCCGGTGGACGCCTCGATCGGTTCGAAGGTCAGTTCCGCCGATCCCGAGGGGTCGGTCCCGACCGTTCCGGTGTCCTGATCGTGCAGCACCGACAGCATCACCTGGCTGATCGGGGCGAACGCCTCCGACCGGACCGGGGACAGTCGGTCCACCAGGTACTCGAACGGGACATCGGCGCGTGCGAGGGCGTTGATGTCGTCGACGCGCACCCGTTCGAGGAACTCCCCGACCGGGGTCCGGGGGTCGACGTCGGTGCGCAGGACCACGGTGTTGACGAACATTCCCACGAGGTCGTCGAGATGCGCATGGCCCCGTCCAGCAACCGGGGTGCTGATCACGATGTCGCGGGTCGCGGACAGCCTGGCCAGCACGATCGACAGCGCGGCGTGGACGACCATGAACTCGGTGGCCCCGTGGGCGCGGGCCGTGTCCGTGATCCGCTGTGTCAGTTCGGTCGGGATGGCCGCGGTGACGCGACCGCCCCGTTGCGACGCGACCGCCGGTCGCGGCCGGTCCGTGGGCAGCGGGAGGAGGTCGGGGATCCCCGACAGTCGATTCACCCAGTAGCCGACCTGGCGACCGAGAACGGACTCCGGCGAGTCGATGTCCCCCAGCGTCTCCCGTTGCCACAGTGCGTGATCGGCGAACTGGATCGCCGGCGCGGCCGCCGCTGGCGCATGGCCCTCGGCACGCGCCAGATAGGCCCCCCACAGATCGGCGGCGAGCGGCCTCATCGACTCACCGTCGGCGGCGATGTGATGCAGTACGACGACGAGGACGTGGTCGTCGGTGTCGATCCCACCGCCACCGACCGCGAACAGGCGAATACGCAGCGGCAGCTCGGACGTGATGTCGAAGGCGGCATCACCGACGAGTGCGGCCGGGTAGGCGAGCTCCCGCGGAGCCGCGATGTCCTCCCACCGCAGGCGGGCCCGGGCCTCGTCGATCGGCAGGATGTGCTGCCGCGGTTCACCGCCCGGCGCCGGGAACACGGTCCGCAGGATCTCGTGGCGGGTCAGCAGGTCGACGACGGCGGCGCGTAGCGCACCCCGGTCGAGCCGGCCGCGGAGGCGGACGGCCATCGGAATGGTGTAGGCCCCCGAATTCGGATCCAACCGGTTCAGGAACCAGATCCGTTGCTGCGCATACGACAGTGGAATGTACGCGGGCCGCGGATCGACACGGCGCAGCGGTGGCGGTCGCGACGCATCGTCGTAAGCGGCGTCGACGCGACGCGCGAGCAGGCGAACCGTCGGCGCCTCGAAGACGTCGCGGACACCGACGCGGACCCCGAAAGCGTCCCCCGCGCGGGCACTCACACGCGTGGCCGACAACGAGTTGCCGCCGATGACGAAGAAGTCAGCGGTCACCGACACGTCTTCGAGTCCGAGAACCTCGCCGACGATGGCCGCGAGTAACCGCTCGGTGTGCGTCGACGGCGGAACGCGTTCGGCGTCGGCCTTCGACGGCTCGATGGCGGGGAGGCCGGCGCGGTCGATCTTCCCGATCGGGCTGCGCGGGATGGAGTCGAGCACCATGAGTGCCGCCGGGACCATGTGCGATGGCAGATGGGTCGCGAGATGTTCACGGAGGGCGGAGATCTCGACCGGCCGTCCGGGGTCGACGGGTTCGACGTAACCGGCCAGCGAGGTCACCGGGTTCCCGACCCCGATGACCGCCGCCGTCCGCACCTGCGGGTGTGCGGTCAGGACGGCCTCGATCTCACCGAGTTCGAGCCGTTGTCCGCGCAATTTGACCTGGAAGTCGGCGCGGCCGACGTAGACCAATCCGCCACTGCGGTCCCGCCGCACGAGATCCCCGGTCCGGTACATCCGCGTGCCCGGTGCCCCGTCGACGGCGGCGACGAAGCGCTCGGCGGTCAGCGCCGGCCGTCCGTGGTAACCGCGTGCGAGTTCGGGACCGGCGAGGTACAGCTCCCCGACGACCCCCGGCGGCACCGGATGCAGCCGCTCGTCCAGGACATGGGCGCTCGCGCCGGGGACCGGGCTGCCGAGGTGGACCGGCTCGTCGACGCCGATCGGGGGCGAGGTGACGCTGATGATCGTGGTCTCGGTGGGTCCGTAACCGTTGTGGAACGCCACGTGCACGGCCCACCGGTCCTTCTCGGTGTCGGGGACGGCCTCGCCGCCGACGAGGACGTCGGTCATAGGCAGGCGACCGGGCTCCGGCAACGACGCCGCCACCGACGTCACCAGGAAGGCGTGGGTGGTGCGGTGCGTCGTGATGACGTCGGCGAGCTCGCGGCCCCCGTACACCTCGGGAGGCGCGACGACGAGCGTCGCGGCACTGCCGTAGGCACCGAGGACCTCGAGCATGGCGGCATCGAACGCGGGCGAGCTGATCCCCAGCCAGCGCGCGTCGGACCCGGATCGGTGGCGGTCGCGCAGCACCGTGGTGACTCCCGCGAGGCCGCGGTGCGTCACGAGCACCCCCTTCGGCGTCCCGGTCGATCCGGAGGTGAAGATCATGTAAGCGCTGGAGTCGGGTGTCACCGGCCGGTTGCGACGCGGCGGGTCGAGCGCCGGGCGTCTGCGCAGGTCGGCGACGAGCGCCGCGTCGAGCAGCAGTCGCGGCGGCCACGTGGAGGCCGTGTCGGCGGCCGGCCCCTCGACACTTCCGTCGGTGAGCACCAGCACGGCGTTCGCGGCGTCCAGGACCCGAGCGATGCGTTCCGCAGGGTAGCGGGGGTCGATCGGGCAGTACACCGCACCGGTCTTGGCCACTGCCCACAATGCGAGCTGCGCGGTCGCCGAGCGCGGGAACGCGCTGACGACCACGTCCTCCGGACCGATACCGCGGTCGATGAGGACCGTCGCGAGATGCCAACTCGCCGAATCGAGTTCGGCATAGGTCCAGACTTGTTCGGGGTCCGCGGCGCCGGGGTCGACGACGGCCGGGTGAGTCGGACGCATCCGCGCCGCGTCGACGAGCAGGTCCGAGAGGAGTTCCGGGGCGGGATCGGGGTCGCCCGAGACGAGCGGGATCATCTCCTCGTCCGGGGTCAGCAGCTCGAGGTCCCCGACCGGCAATGTGCTATCGCCGACCGCGGACGTCAGCACGCCGACGAATCGGTCCGCGAGCCGGCGCGCGGCGGAGTCGTCGAAGAGGTCCGTTGCGTAGGTGAGCGAACCGCGCCACGGAGCCCCCTCAGCCGGGTCCGTCAGAACACCGAGAGTCAGGTCGAGTTTTGCCGAGTTGTCCTCGACGGCAACGGGTTCGACGTCGAGGCCGGCGACCTGCCCATCGGGGGCGCCGGGAGCGGCGAGATCGGACGTGGTGAGCAGCACCTGGACCAGTGGCGCATGGGACGCGGTGTGGGCCACCCCGAGTTCGTCGACGACGTCGTCGAACGGCACGCCGGCGTGATCGAGGGCGTCGAGATCCACCTCACGCACCACCCGCAGGAGGTCGGTGAACGGCTGCGCGGGGACGATCGGGGTCCGCAGCGCGACCGTGTTGACGAACATGCCGATCAGGTCGTCGGTGTCGCCGTCGCGGCCCGCGGCGGCGGTCCCGATGACGACGTCGCGGCTCCCCGACAGCCGACCCAGCACCGCGGCGAGTGCGGCGTGCAGCACCATGAATGCGGTGGCGTCGCCGGCGCGGGCGAGGATGCCGATCCCCTGCGCGACACGTCCCGGGATGACGAACTCGACGGTCGCGCCCCGCATCGTCGGCGTGGCCGGACGTGGGTAGCTGGTGGGCAGATCCATGAGGACCGGGGCGCCGTCGAGCCGGCGGGCCCACCACTGCCGGTGCTCGTCCTGCTCGTCCGCTCGTCCGGCGGCCCGTAGGACGTGATCGGCGTACTGGAGCGGGAGCGGCGGCCAGTCCGGGCTCCGACCGTCGCGTCGTGCCGAGTACGCGGTGAGCAGATCGCGCGACAGCGCCCGGCCCGACTCGCCGTCGGCGGCGATGTGATGGATGCTGACGGCCAGCAGCGCACTCGTGCCGGGGTCGACGTACACACGGGCGCGCACGGGCAGGTCACGGGTCAGGTCATATGGCTCGGCGGCGACGGCCAGCGCTTCGGACTCGGAATCCGCCACCGCCCAGTCGAATCCGGGATTCTCCGGATCGACGTCGTGGATTCGTTGCTCGGGGCGTCCGTCGCGGGACACCGGGTAGGTGGTCCGGAGAACCTCATGACGGGCGACCACGTCGGCGAGCGCTCGGCGTAGCTGTTCGACCTCGACCGTGCCGCGGAGTCGGAAGGCGAACGGGATGATGTACGACGCCACCGTCGGCTCGTACTGGTTGATGAACCACATGCGGCGTTGGGCGCTCGAGAGAGGCAAGACCGACGGACGGGCCGGTGCAGTCGACCGATCCGGGACTGCGGTTCCGGCCCCGGCGATGTCTGCCGCCTGGATTCGACGCGCGAGATCACGGACCGTCGGGGCGTCGAAGACGTCTCGCACCCGTACCGGGACGCCGAGCAACCGGGAGACGCGGGCCGCGAGTCGGGTCGCGGCCAGTGAGTTGCCGCCGAGATCGAAGAAGCTGTCGGTCACCGACACCGAGTCCGCGGCAGACAGCCCGAGCACGTCGGCGAAGACACCGGTGATCGCGACTTCGGCGTCGGTCTCGGGGAGCACGCGTTCGGCGGCGACGAAATCCGGTGCGGGCAGCGCCTTGCGGTCCACCTTGCCCGCAGTGTTCAACGGCAACGTGTCCAGGACGACCCAGGACGTGGGGCGCATGTACGCGGGTAGTTGCTCAGCGGTCGCGCGCAGATGCTCGACGTCGACATCCGCTCCGGTGACGTGAGCCACGAGTTGTTCTCCCGCAGCGAGTTCCATGACCGAGACCACCACCTGGGCGACACCCGGCGTGGTGCCGAGGACGGTTTCGATCTCCCCCAACTCGATCCGCTGCCCCCGCAACTTCACCTGAAAATCAACACGACCCACATACTCCAACTCACCCACACCACTCCACCGCACCCGATCACCCGTCCGATACAACCGCACACCCACCCCACCAAACGGATCCGCCACAAACCGCTCCGCAGTCAACCCCGCCCGCGACGCATACCCCCGCGCCACCTGCACACCACCCAGATACAACTCACCCACCACACCCACCGGCACCGGACGCAACCGCGAATCCAACACCCACACCGACACATTCGGCACCGCCCGACCAATCGGCACCACCACCTCACCACCCGACACCACATACGACGTCACATCCACCGCCGCCTCCGTCGGCCCATACAAATTCACCACCCGCACCCCCGGCACCAACCCCCGCAACCCCTCCACCGCACCCACACCCAACGCCTCACCCGAACAAAACACCTGACGCAACGACCCCAACCCCGAACCCTGCAGCACCGACTCCTGCGGCACCGACTCCTGCGGCACCGACTCCCCGAGAGCATCCACAAACACCGACAACATCGACGGCACAAAATGACACACCGACACCCCGAACCGCTCCACCACCGACGCCACATACCACGGATCCCGATGACCACCCGGCTCCGCCACCACCACCGAAGCACCAACCATCAACGGCCAGAACAACTCCCACACCGACACATCAAACGACACCGGCGTCTTCCACAACACCACATCCCGCCCCTGCAACCCGAACAACGACTGCATCCACCCCAACCGATTCACCACCGCAGCCTGCGACACCGTCACACCCTTCGGCCGACCCGTCGACCCAGACGTGAACAACGTGTACACACCCGCACCACCCGGCACCTCCCCCACACCCGACACCACCTCACCCAACAAGCCCACACCCAACCCCTCACCAACCACCACACCATCAACCGAAACACCCACCCCCTCACCACAATCCACCACCACACGCCGCACACCCCCAACCCCCGAAACAACACTCCCCCCACCCACATCCCCCGCCCGCACCAACACCACACCCACACCCGCCGTCGACAACATGAACCCCACCCGCTCCGCAGGCGCATCCACCTCCACCGGCACATACCGACCACCCACAGCCACCACCGCATGCACCGCCACCAACAACTCCAACGACCGCGACATCACCACACCCACAGCCGAATCCACACCCACACCCAACCCCGACAACTCCCGCGCAACACCCCCCACCAACCCACCGAACTCCCCATACGACACCACCCGACCACCCACCCGCACCGCCACCGAACCCACCGACAACCCCACCCGCTCAGCAACCACCGACCCCACCGAACGACCCGACCACCCCAACCCCACCTCCACACCACGCGACCAACCCTCGACCGTCGGGCGCAGGGCAGTCGGCATCGGGTCGAGCGCGGCCACCGGCAGGGACGGGTCGTCGATCACCGCGTCGAGCAGGTCGGTCAGCATGGCGGCGACCGTCTCGGCGACACCCTCGCCGACGACGGACAGATCCGTCTTGACCGTGAGGCAGAGGTCGTCGCCCTCCGGTGCGGCGATGAGCGCGAGCGGATAGTGCGTGGCGTCGGACGTGCTCACGTCGCGGATCTCGAGGCCCGAGGTCCGCGACCCCGCCACGACCGTGTCCACGTCGACCGGATACGACTCGAAGACCACGAGGGTGTCGAACAGGCGCGGGTGGCCGGTCGCCGCGGTGATGTCGCCGAGTCCGACGAACTGGTGGTCGAGCATGCGGGCGCGGGCATGGTGCAGTTCACCGATGAGAGCGGCCAGCGATCGACCCGGTGCGACGTCGGCAACGACCGGCACGGTGTTGATGAACAGGCCGATCATGCCGTCGGCACCGTCGAGGTCGGCGGGCCGCCCCGACACCGTCTCACCGAAGACGACTCGTTGCTCGCCGGTGAAGCGGGACAACACGATCGACCATGCCGCATTCAGCACGGTGCTCGTCGTCGTGCCCAGCGTCCGCACCGTCCGTTCGAGGGCGGCCCGGGTGGTCGCGGACACCCGCGCCGTCACCTCGTGCCGCCGGGGCTCGCGGTCGGCACCGGGGTGCACCTGTGGACGGACCAGCGTCGGAACGATGTCGGCGAGATGCTCGCGCCACGCGGTGATCGTGGTCGCGGCGTCGCGTCGGTCGAGCCAATCGAGGTAGGACTCGAAGTCACGTGCCGGCGTGATCGCCGGGCGGCCGAGGTGGGCCGCGAGGAGGTCGGCGACGAGAATCGGCCCCGACCATCCGTCCAGGATGATGTGGTGTGCGGTGATGACCAGTGTGCACGCGGGGCCCGTCACCGTGTCGTGGGACACCGCGGAGAACCGGATGAGCGGCGGGTCGTCCAGGACAAACGGGCGTCGTAGGTCCTCGTCGGCGATCTGCACGATCCGCGAGGCCGCGTCGGCCGTGCTCAGACCGGTGAGGTCCACGCCGCGGAAGTCGGGCTCGGTCACCGCGGGATGATCGGCCGGGGGTACCACCACGACCAGTCGACCCGACGGCGTGCGGGTGAACCCCGAGCGCAGTACACGTTGCCTGGTCAACAGCTCACGGACGGCCGGCAGGAGCATGTCGGCGGGGTGAGCTCCGTCGAACTCGATGACCGACTGGGTCACATAGGGATCGACGCCGACCAGCCGCTGGGCTTCGTAGAAGAGCCCCTGTTGGAGCGGCGTCGGCGGCCAGATCGCGTAGCGACCGCGCGTCCGTGCTGCGCGTGTCCGGGTGGCGAGCACGTGGTCGATGTCCGTCTGGTCGAGCCCGCCGATCACGTCGGTCTCGCTCGGACCCGGGTCGCCCACGGCATCCACATACGCGGCGAGCGAGGACAGTGCAGATTCCCAGCGATCGGCGATCCCGCCCAGCGCGGGCTCGTCGAACAACCCCTCGGGTGCCGTGAGGTCCACTCGCAACTCCCGACCACCCGCGGTCGCCACCGAGGCGGCCGTCACGGTCAGCGCCGCCAACGCGATCATGTCTCCCCGAACCGACGGCGGAAGCGGCGGCGCGTCACCGATCGGCACGAAATCCGTTGCCGTCGAATCGGTGTCGTCGATGCCTCCGCCCCCGAGCAGACCCAGGTAATTGACCGTGATCGGCGGGAGGGGCCGGTTTCGCAGCGGCGAGCCGGGACGCAGCCATCGCAGCGGCCCGAACGCGATGCCGTTGTCCGGCATTCGCGACTGAGTGTCCTTGAGCGCCTTGACCATCGTCGCCAGACGATGACCGGGGGTGGCCTCCGCGGCGGCCTCACCTCGTGCTGCCGGGGCGGTCGCCTCCACCGGCCCGGGGACGTCGACGCTCACGGGTACGAACGAGGTGAACCATCCGACCGTCTCGGTCAGGTCGGCGCCGGGTGCGATGCCCTCTTCGCGGCCGTGGTTCTCGATCACCATCGACACCGGACCGGACGCCGTGACCGGATCCCGCAGCGCGAATGCCACGGCCGCGGCCACCACGGTGTCCGGGCGCGCACCGAACGTCTCGGTGACCGTGCCCAAGACCCGCTCTGCCAGACCGGCTCCGACGGTGCGGGACACCGAGATCGTGGTCGCGAGACGGTCCCGGGCCCGGTCGATCTCCCACTCCGCCGGGGTCGGCGGCAGCTGGCGCGACCACCACTCGATCTCCTCTGCGCGACCGGCGAGTCCCGCCAGCACACCCGACCAGCGCCGGAACGAGGTACCCGAGGCCGCGAGGCCCGGCGTCTCCCCGTTGCGGTACTGCCACCACGCGCGTCCCAGACCCGCCACGATGGTCGGCCACGACACGGCGTCGACGCCGAGATGATGGGCGGCGACGACGAGTCGGCCGGTGCCGTCGGCGAAGCGGACGCCGATCGCCGCGACCAGTCGTCCGTCGGCCGGCGACAAGGTCGCGAGGGCGCGCGCATGGGCTGCCCGGATGGCGCTGTCGACGGAGCGCGCCGGCGTCGATGGCCGGCTCGATGTCGAGATGTCCGAGCGGTCGAGGATCTCGACCGTGATGTCACCCGGGTCGCCGTCGCCCGCCACGACGACCGGACCCCCGACGGAGTCGGTCCGCAGCGATGCCGTCAGCATCGGATGGGCCGCGACGACCGCGGTCACCACCGCGCGGACGGCGGCCTCGTCCGCCTCGACCGGCAGCGCGAGCACCGTGCTCTGCGAGAAGTCCGCGAGGTCGTCCGGGTCGTCGGCGAGGTCGAGCATCCACGCCAGGCCCGGGGTCATCCCAACCGGACCGACTGCCCCGCCCGGTATTTCGTCGAGTTTCTGGATCGCCTCCGTCTGTGCACGACGGGCCAGCTCACGGATGGTCGACGCCGCGAACACATCGCGCGGGGTCAGATGGAGCCCCGCGGCGCGCAGCATCGACGCGAGGCGGATGGAGGCGATGGAGTCCCCGCCGAGTTCGAAGAACGACCGGGTCACCGGGACGTCCTCGACCCCGAGGAGTGATGCAACGATTGCGGCGACGGTCCGTTCCGCGTCGTCGGCGGGTGCGGCGTCGGCGTGGACGGCTTCCGACAACGGGTCGAAGCGCGGCGCCGGCAGCGATTTCCGGTCCAGTTTGCCGGTGCTGCCGAGCGGCGCTTCGGTCAGCGGCACCCACAGTGTCGGCCGCATGTACACCGGCAACGACGCGGTCACCGCCTCCCGCGCGCGTGCGATGAACTCGTCCCCGTCCGGTCCACCGCCGCCGGGTCCGATGAGATATCCCACCAGGTGGTCCGAACCGCCCGGGGCGCTCGCGACGGTGACCACGGCCTGGCGTACGCCGTCGATGTCGGACAGGACCGCCTCGATCTCACCGAGTTCGATCCGCTGTCCGCGGAGTTTGACCTGGAAGTCCCTGCGTCCCAGATACTCCAGGTCGCCCGCACGGTTACGCCGGACGAGGTCGCCGGTGCGGTACAGGCGTCGGCCGCCGCCTGCGGGATCGGCGACGAAGCGTTCGGCGGTGAGGTCCGGCCGTGCCGCATATCCGCGGGCGAGCTGGACGCCTCCCAGATACAACTCGCCGGTGACGCCCGCCGGCACGGGACGCAAGCGTGCGTCGAAGACGAACGTCTGGGTGTTCCACACCGGCCGCCCGATGGGCACCACGTCCGCGCCGGGGTCCGGAGTCGCGACGGCGACCTCGACGGCGGCTTCGGTGGGACCGAACAGGTTGGAGACGCGTACGCGTGGGAGCGCCGCGCGCGTCGCCCGCAGTGTCGCCGGTGGCAGGGCCTCACCGGAACAGTAGAGGTGTCGCAGGCTCGGTAGCGGCGAACTCGCATCGTCGCGAATGTCACCGGCGCCGGGAGCGGAGCGAGCGGGCCGAATGTCACAGGCGCCGGGAGCGGAGCGAGCGGGCCGAATGTCACCGGCGTCGGGAGCGGAGCGAACGGGCCGGATTTCGTCGATGAACACGGCGAGCAGTGACGGTACGAAGTGCACCGTGGTGATCTGCTCGGCGTCGATCAGCCGAGCCATCGAATGCGGATCGAGATGGGCGTCGTCGGGCGCGATGACCAACCGGGCGCCGGTCAGCGCCGGGGTCAGCAGTTCGGGCACCGACACGTCGAAGGTGAAGGGCGTCTTCAGGAGGATCGAGTCGTGCGGTCCGATCCCGAATTCGTCGACTCCCCATCGCAATCGGTTGAGTACGGCGCGATGGGACACCGTGACGCCCTTGGGTCGGCCGGTGGACCCCGACGTGAAGATGGTGTACGCCGCGTGGTCGGGGCGCAGTATCGACAGACGTTCGTCGGCGGCGACCGGGACAGTGTCGAGGTCGACAGGGTTCGCGGCGTCCACAACGATCGCGCGGGCGACAACTTGCGCCGCGGGCGCCCGGTCGTCGCAGATCAGCGCGATCCTCGCGTGCGCGGTGTCGACCATGTGGCGAACGCGGTCGGAGGGAGCGTCGGGTGCCACCGGCATGTACTGACCGCCGGCGGCGAGTACCGCGTGGACCGCGATGACCAGTTCGATCGACCGCGGCATGCACACCGCGACGCAGTCCTCCGGGCCGATCCCGAGCGCGATGAGTTCCCGCGCGAGGGTGGCCACCCGCGCCGCGAACTCGCGCTGGGTGAGAGTGCGGTCCCCGAAACGCACCGCGACTGCCTCCGGCAACCGCAGCTGGCTGGCGGCCGTGATCGCCGCCGGGATCGTGAGGGCGGGCAGGACGACCGCGGGACCGACCGAGAGCTGCTGTTGCGCATCAGCTTCAGCTGCGGTGAGGATCGGGACGTCGTCGACCGGCAGGTCGGCGTCGTCGGCGAGCGAGCTGAGTGTCGCGGACAACGCCGCGGAGATCATCTCCGCGGTCGCCGGGTCGAACAGCGCGGTGGCATAGGCGATCGAGCCGGTCAGCCCACCGTCGGCGGTTTCGCGGAAACCGATGGTGAGGTCGAATTTCGCGGCGGTGTCCTCGATCTCGACGAACTCGGTGTCGAGACCGGCCAGTGTGCCGAGCGCGGGTCTGCCGCTCGTGGAGTGGACGAGCAGCACCTGGGCGAGCGGCTCCACGTTCTCGATGCGCTGCGGGTTCACCGCGTCGATCACCCGCTCGAACGGCACGTCGGCGTTGTCGAACGCCGCGAGGTCGGCGTTCTTGACCTGCTCGAGCAACGCGCCGACGGTGACGTGCGGCTCGACGTCGACCGACAGGATGACGGTGTTGACGAACATGCCGATCAGCTGGTCGATCTCGCGTCGGCCTCGTCCCGCGACGGGTGTGGCCACGGCGATCCGGTTCGTCGACGTCAGGCGCGCGAGGACCGCGGCGGTGGCCGTGTGCGCGACCATGAACAGGGTGGCACGGCGGGCTGCGGCGCGTCGGCGCAGTCGCGACACGACGGCCGCGGGCAGCGACCACCGCACCGTGGCCGCGCGTCCGTCGCTTTCGGCGGGGCGCGGGCGATCGATCGGCAGCGGGAGGATGTCGGGCAGACCGGTCAACCGCTCGACCCAAAACCGCAACTGGCGCGCGATCAGGGAGTCGGCGTCCGCGGGGTCACCGAGCCGATGTCGTTGCCACACCGCGTAATCCGCGTACTGGAAGCGCAGGGCCGGCCAGTCCGGCGCGCGGCCCGACCGCCTGGCCGCGTACGCCCGCGCGATCTCGGCCGCCAGCACCGGTGCCGACTCACCGTCGGCGGCGATGTGGTGCAGCGCGATGACGAGTACGTGGTGATCCGCCGACGCGGTGATGATGCGCACCCGTACCGGTAGGTCCGTCGTCACGTCGAACGTGGTCGTGACGAGTTCCTGGATCTCCTGGTCGACGACCTGGTCGGATGATGCGGCGGCCCGCGGCGGGACCACGGTGTGCCCGATCTTGATGCGCCCGGCCCAGTCGGTGGGTGCATGCGCCACGGGTTCGACACCGACGGCGCGAGCGCCCGTTTCGGCCGACGCGGACCCGGCCGCGATGGATTCCGCGCCGGTGTCGCCGTCGGGCGTCGTCGTCGGGTAGATCGTGCGCAGCACCTCGTGGCGGTCGACGACGTCGAGGATCGCCGCCCGCATCGCGGACACGTGGAGGTCCCCGCGCAGACGGACCACGATGGGGATCACGTAGGCGGCGGAGTGCGGATCGAATTGGTTGAGGAACCACATCCGGCGCTGGGCGTACGAGACGGGTACCGGGTCGGGCCGGCGGATCGCCTCGAGCGTGGGCAGATCGGCACCGCGACCGTGTTCCCCCGCATCGACGGCGGCGGCCAGCGCCCGGACCGTCGGCGTCTCGAACAGCGCGCGGACTCCGATCTCCACACCGAGCGAGCCACCCAGGCGGGCCACCACCCGGGTCGCCGACAGCGAGGTGCCGCCGAGATCGAAGAACGACGCCTCGGCCGACACCTCCTCCGCGGCATCGAGTCCGAGGACCTCGGCGTAGACCGCAGCGACCGCCTGCTCTGTTGCCGTCGACGGCCGGACGTGGACGTGTGCACCGAAACGCGGTGTGGGCAACGCCCTGCTGTCGAGCTTTCCGGTGGCCGTCAGCGGGATGTCGTCGATCGGCACGATCACGGTGGGCACCATGTGGGCGGGGAGCCGTCGAGCCGCGTGGGTCGCGACGTCTGCGGTGTCGGGCGCAGCGCCGGCGACACCATGGACCCAGGACACGAGGACCGTCTCACCCGAGGTCGGGTGCTCGATTCCGGCGGTCGTCGAGAAGTCCACCCCGGGGTGCTCGCCGAGAACGGCGTCGATCTCACCGAGCTCGATCCGGAAACCCCGGATCTTGACCTGGAAGTCGCTGCGGCCCAGGAAGTCCAGCGTCCAGCGGCCGCTCCGTCGGCGCCATCGTACGAGATCACCGGTCCGGTACATCCGCTCGCCCGGCGCGCCGAACGGTGCCGCGACGAAGCGCTCGGCGGTCAACGCGGTCCGGCCGACGTAGCCGGCGGCGAGGGCGGAACCCGCCAGATACAGTTCCCCGGCCACGCCGGCGGGAACGGGATGCAGGCGGGGATCGAGAACTGCGGCGGTGGCACCGGCGATCGGACCACCGATGGTGACCGCGGAGTCGGGCCGCATCGGTGCCGACGACGTCGCCCAGATGGTGGTCTCGGTGGGACCGTAGAGATTGTGCATCGAGCGACCGGCGGACCAGGCCCGGACCAGTTCCGGCGAACAGACGTCACCGGCGACGGAGATGACCTCGAGATCGGGGAAACCGGTGCCGGTCGCCGCGCCCGATTCGGTGACCGCCTCGGACACCGTGGCGAGGGCGGTCGGGGTGATCGTCGCGTGGGTGATACGCTCCCGCCGCAGGATCGCCGCGAGTTCGGTGCCGCCCGTGACCCCGCCGGGCACCACGACCATGGTCGACGCGGCCGCCACCGCGACCAGCGTCTCGAACACCGCGGCGTCGAAACCCGGTGCCGCGAAGCGGAGTACGCGCGCCGCCGGCGTGAGCCCGAATCTCGCACGGGCATCGGCGATCAGATCGGCCAGCCCGCGGTGGGTGACCGCGACGCCTTTCGGCCGGCCGGTCGAGCCGGACGTGAAGATGACATAGGCCGTCTCGTCGGGGCGCGGACGTCGGGCGGACGCGACTCCGGTCTCGTCCGGATCGCCGGGCTGTTCGGCGACAACCCAGTCCACCGCCGCAGCCGCCGGTCGCAGCCCGGCGACGACCTCGGACGAGGTGACCCCGAGACGCGCGTCGACGGTGTCCAGCATGTAGCGCAGGCGCTCCCCGGGCACGCCGGGGTCGACGGGCGCCACCGCCGCGCCCGTGCGCGCGATCGCCCAGAACCCGACCGTGCCTTCGAGAGATCTCGGTGTGGCGAGGGCGATCACGGCGTCCGGCCCGGCGCCACGCGCACGGAGTACGTCGGCCAGCCGGCGCGTACGGAGGTCGAGCTCGGTGTACGTCAGGTGCTGCCCGTTCTCGGTGACCGCGATGCCGTCGGGATTCACGGCGATCGCGGCGTCCAGCAGGTCGGCGAGCGTCGACCTCGCCGACGCGAGACCCGGTGCCGCGATCACCGCATCCAAGTGATCGTCTCCGGTGGACAGGTCGCCGACCGGCGTGTGCGGCTCGTCCACCACCGCTCGCGCGATGGCGGTCATCCGACGGACGAACGCGTCCACCGTGCCGGCGTCGAAGAGGGCGGTGGCATAGGTGACGATCACGCGCGTGTCGTCGGCCGGGCTGCGGCCCGGCTCGTCGAGGACCGTGATCTGCAGGTCGACCTTCGCGGTGGTGACCGGGGCCTCGATCTCGGAGACGACGAGCCCCGGCAACTCGACGGTCGGCCGTGCGGCGTTCTGGAATGCCAGAGCGACCTGGACCAGCGGCGGGTGCGCGGTGTCGCGTACCGCGACGACCTCGTCGACGACAGTCTCGAACGGCAGGTCGGCGTGATCGAGTGCGGTCACGTCGATCTCGCGGATGTCGTCCAGCAGATCGGTGAACGAGGCCGCTCGACGCACCCGGCTGCGCAGCGCCAGCGTGTTGACGAACATCCCGATCAATGGGTCCAGATCGCGCTCGCCCCGACCCGCGACCGGGGTCCCGATGACGACGTCCTCGTCGGCGCCGGACCGGACAAGAGTGACCGCGAGCAGGGCGTGGACGGCCATGAACATCGTCGCGCCGTGCCGACCGGCGAGGTCTCCCAGAGCGTTCCAGGTGGCGGCGTCGAACGTCGCCGACAGCTCGGCACCCGAGTCGTCCCGGACCGCGGTGCGCGGCCGGTCCACCGGCAACTCGATGAGTGCCGGCACCCCGGCGAGACGGGTTCGCCAGTGGTCGAGCTGACGTGCTGCGAGAGACGTGGGGTCGGCGGCGTCCCCGAGCCGAAGGTGCTGCCACACCGAGTAGTCGACGTACTGGACCGGCAGGGGCGCCCAGCTGGGTTCGCGGCCGGCCGCGCGCGCCTCGTATGCGGTGACGAAGTCGGTGACCATCGGCGCGACGGAGGCACCGTCGCTGATGATGTGGTGCACCACCAGGACCAGGATCACGGCGTCGTCGGCGACGCGGATCAGGCGGGCCCGAACAGGCGCACCGGCTTCGAGATCGAAACCACGACTGGTGATCTCGGCGATGGTGGCCGTGACGTCGCCCTCGCCGGCGCCGCGCATGTCGATCGGGGGTGTCACCCGGACGTCGTGTCGAGGGTCTCCCGCGGGCGCGATGACCTGCTCGGGAACGCCGTCCACCGATACGAATCGAGTGCGCAACACCTCGTGTCGCGCAAGCAGATCCGCGAGAGCCGCGGCGACGACCGCAGGGTCCGGGGACCGGTCATCCGCCGCCTCCTGGCCCGAACCCGATGCGGCATCGAGGCGGAGCACGGCCGGGATGAGATAACCGGCCCCGCCCGGATCCAGCGTCTCCAGAAACCAGATTCGACGCTGTGCGGGCGACAACGGGAGCACCCCGTCGCGGCCCACTCGGCGCAGGGGCACCCGGCGATCAGCTCCCCCGCTTCCGTCGTGGTCTCCGGGGTCGCGTCCATCGATGACCGCTCCCAGACCCCGGACCGTCGGATCGGCGAACACTTCTCGCGCGGAGACCGTCGTGCCGAAATGCTCGGCTGCCCGGGCGGCCACCCGGGTAGCGGTGAGCGAGTTGCCACCGAGATCGAACAACGACGTGGTGACCCCGACGTCGCTCACGCCCAAGATCTCGGCGACCAGTGCGGCCAGGGCCGCCTCGGTCGCGCCGGCGGGCGGCTCGGCCTCCGGGCCATCGCCGGACCCCGGATCAGGCAGCGCGCCGCGATCGAGCTTGCCGTTCACGGTGAGCGGAAGTCGGGGTAGCCGGACGAACCGGGTGGGCACCATGTACTCGGGCACCGCGGTCGCCAGGCGCGTGCGGATCTCGCTGTCCGACAGCCCGACTGCGTCATCCGCCGCCGAAGCGGCGCCGCCCGCGGCGACGAGGTAGCCGACGAGATGCTCGGTGTCGCCGAGCGTACGGATGTCCGCCCCCGCCGCGTCGACGCCGTCGAGCGCCGACATCGCCGACTCGACCTCTCCCAGCTCGATCCGGAAGCCGCGGAGTTTCACCTGGCCATCGCGTCGTCCCACGAATTCGATGGACCCGTTGCGGGACATCCCGACGTCGCCGGTCCGGTACATCCGACCGCCCGGCGGTCCGAACGGGTCGGCGACGTACCGTGTGGACGTCTGACCGTGCCGGTTCAGGAACCCGCGGGTGACCTGGGCGCCCGCGACGTACAGTTCACCGGGCACGCCGTCGGGCACGGGGGCGAGCCGACCGTCGAGGACGTACACCCGCGAACCGAGCAGCGGGGTCCCGATGTCGGAGGCGGTTGCCCGGTCGACGAATGCGCGCGTCAGTTCCCGACGGGTCATGTAGACGGTGGTCTCGGTGGGACCGTACATGTTGTTCAGTTGCGGGCCCGCGACATCGGCGCCGGGACGGGTCGCCGACCCGTCGGCCGCCCGGTCCGTCTGCCATGTCCGGACATGCTCGTAGTCGAGGAGTTCGCCCGAGAAGTGCAGGCGCCGAACGGAGTCGGGCAATCGACGGCCGAGGGGTGGGCGGACGACCGCCGCGAACTGATAGAACGACGACGGGGTGAAGTTGACGATCGTGACCCCGTGTCGGTCGAACGCCTCGACCACGTCGTCCGGGGCGCGGGTCGTCGCGTGGTCGAGCACGAGGAGACGACCGCCGGCGCGCAGTGCGGCCCAGATCTCGCCGACCGAGACGTCGAACGCGTAGGAGTGAAACATCGACCACACGTCGTCGGGCGAACTCTCCACTACGGCGTCGAGCGCATCGAGCAGCGACACCACGTTGTCGTGGGTGACGACAACGCCTTTGGGGCGCCCGGTGGATCCGGAGGTGTACATCACGTAGGCGCTCGACTGGGCGGTCACGTGCTCCGGCAGCGGTGGGGTCGAGACCGACCGGGCATCGATGTCGTACTGCGCCAACAGGTCCTGCGGCGTGCACAGCGGCGCGGGCATCGCAGCCCAGGCCCCGACCGTCTCGGCGTCGGCCACGACGGCGACCGGCGACGCGTCCTCGACGATCCCGCGCAGGCGCGCGACCGGATGTGTCCGGTCGAGGGGTAGATAGGCGGCACCGGTCTTGAGAACCGCGAGCAACGCCACGATGAGGTCCACCGAGCGCGGGAGCGCGACCCCCACGAGTGTTTCGGGACCCGCACCACGATCGACGAGGGCGTGCGCCATCCGTTCGGAGCGCTCGTCGAGTTCCCGGTAGGTGAGCGACGCCCCGTCGAGGTCGGCGAGAGCGACGGCGTCGGCACGTCGTCGTGCGGCGATCCGGAAAAGCCCCGGCAGCGACTCGCGGTCACCGAGGCCCAGGATCTCGGTGATCCGCCGGTCGAGTTCATCGACGATTCCGGCCGCGGCGGTAGCCAGTTGCGATCCGCTCAGCCCCGCGCGCGGCATCAGCGCCGTCACCGTCGCGCGGAGGGCGGCGTCGGGCGCGACGCCCCGCTCCGCCAGGGTGATCGCCGAGGCCGAGACCCGGCGGTGCAGAGCACGGAAGGTCACCGGACCGGCCGCCCCGGACATCGCCTCGTCGTCGCCCGCGTGGGCGGCGGCGAGCGCCAGCAGCCGCAGCGCGGACGGGCGGCGCAGCGACGGCTGGGCAGGCCCCGTCGAAGTGCGGGGAATCGAGGTGTCCGACGTCACGCGGGTTCCACTCGATTTCGCTGGACCGCGCCCGATCCGGCGCCCGTGTGGCCGTGCACGACGGCATCGGCGGCGGTTCGCACGCTGTCGAAGACCTCGTCGATGGATCGGTCGGCGTCGGCGAGGAGCGTCGCCACGGCGATCGTCAACGCCTCCGCCGGGTCTTCGTCGGGAATCGACATCGACATGGCGACCGCGGTTGCCTCGAGATCGGCGAAGGTCACCTGTGGCGCCCCCGCGACGCCGATGACCGTGTCGGGCGCGACTGCCGCGACCTCCGACACCAGCTCGTGCAGCGGCCGGACGGCATCGTTCCCGCGCGCTTGCGGCGCGTTCTGCTCCGCCCAGACGGCGAGATCCCCGATCGCAGTATCCGGCCGTGACACGATGTCGGCCAACAGATTTCGGTACCTCTCGGCGAACAGGGCCACCGTGCCGGGGTCGAAGAGATCGGTGTCGAAGGCGATCTGCCCGCCCAGCGCGCCGTTCCGGTCGACGCCGTCGGGGTCGCCCGGGTAGAGCATGACCTCGAGGTCCACCTTGGCGGGAAAGGACTCGGGCAGACGCGGCCGGACATGGAGCCCGTCGAGTTCGATGTCCGGGAACTCGAGGTTCTGGTACGAGAGCATCACCGAGAACAACGGGTTGCGGCGTCCGCGGCGGACCGACGCACGGTCGGTCCGGGCGAGATGATCGACGATCTCGTCGAAGGACACGTCGGTGTGACCCAGGTCGGCGAAATCATCGGTGTGCACCCGTCGCAAGAGGTCCGCGAACGGCTCGTCCAGGCGAAGCCGCGTACGCAGGGGCACCGTGGTCGCGAGCATCCCCACCATGTCGGTCAGGGCGGGATCATCACGACCGGCGAACGGTGTGCCGATGACGATGTCGTCGCTTCCCGACAACCGCCCGATCAGGACCGCGAGCGCCGCGTGCAGGACGGCGAACTGCGTCGTGTTGCCCACCCGCGCCATCTGGCGGAGCATCGTCGCGGTCGGCGACGGTATGTCGAGATCGACGACTCCGCCCACATGGCGGGGCTCCACGGGCCGGGGCCGGTCGGTCGGGATCGTCGCCGGCTCCCCCGCCCGATCCAGACGTCGCCCCCAGTACCGCAGTTGACGCTGACGTTCCGTCTCCCCGTCGGGCCGCGTGGTCTGCAGGCGCTCGGCGTGCCAGATCGCATAGTCGGCGAACTGCACGCGCTGCCCCACCGCACTTCTCGATCCGGCTCGCCCCGAGATGCGGGCGGAGTAGAACTCGGCGAGGTCGCGGGACAGCGGGCCGAGCGACCCACCGTCGGCGTTGATGTGGTGGACGACGAACACCAGCAGGTGCCGGTCCGGGCTCACCCGCAGGATCGTCGCGCGGACCGCCGGGGGGCCGGTCAGGTCGAAACCCGCTCCGACGACAGCGGCGACCTCGGCGCCCAACCGGTCCTCGGCGGGCATGTCGGGCCGGTCACCGGCGGCGAGATCGACGAGCGGAATCCGCAACGCGTGCACCGCATCCGCAGCGGGGATGATGAGTTGCACCGGTGTGCCGTCGTGCAGCGGGTAACGCGTGCGCAGCGACTCGTGCCGCGCGACGAGGTCACCCACCGCGCCCGTGAGTGCCGGGACGTCGAGCCGGCCGTCGAGCTCCAGGGTCAGGCCGACGTTGTAGGCAGGCGAGGCCGGATCGGTCTGGTTGATCGACCACAGGCCGCGTTGCACTCCCGTGAGGTCGACGACATGAGTGCGTTCGCGCGGCGTCAGCATGCGTCCCGAGACCGCCCGGTCTGCCGTCGCCACCGCCGCCACGAAGTCCGCGACGGTCGGGTTCTCGAAGAGCAGCGACATCGGCACGCGGCGTCCGACATGCTGTTCGACGCGATAGGCGACCTTGGTCGCCGACAGCGAGCTCCCGCCGAGTTCGAAGAACCCGTCGTACACACTGACCTCCCGCAGACCGAGCACGTCGGCGAAGATCTGGGCCACGACGCCCTCGAGCCGGCTGCGGGGGCCGACATATTCACGTGCGGGCGAGATCTCCACCCCGGGCAGGGCGCGGCGGTCGACCTTGCCGGTCCGGGTCATCGGCAACTCGTCGAGCACCACCACGGTGTGTGGTACGAGGTGCGACGGCAGGCGGGCGGCGGCGTGGTCGAGGATGTGCTCGGGTGCGGGGACCCGGTCGGCAGGGGCGGTCACATACGACACCAGCACCGTGTCCCCAGCGGGGGTCGACGTCCCGACGGTGACCGCGATGTCCACATCGGGATGACTTGCCAGCACGCCGTCGACCTCGCCGGGTTCGACCCGCATGCCGCGGATCTTGATCTGGAAGTCGTTGCGTCCGTGGTAGACGATGTCGCCGGACGGCGTGCGCGTGACGAGGTCACCGGTGCGGTACATCCGCCCCCCGGTCGCGAACGGATCGGCGACGAACCGGCCCGCCGTCAGTCCGGGACGACCGTGGTAGCCGCGCCCGAGTGCCCGTCCCGACAGGTACAGCTCACCCAGGACACCGTCCGGCACCGGACGCAGGCAGGCGTCGAGGACCCGGACGCCGACTCCGGCGATCGGCCCACCGATCGTGACCGGTTCCGCGGGCCGGAGGGGCGCGGAGGCGGTGGCCCAGATCGTGGTCTCGCTGGGACCGTAGAGATTGAGCAGCGGGCGGCCGGCCGCATGCCACCTCGCGACCAACTCCGGAGGGCAGGCCTCGCCCGCCACCATCACGACCGAGAGTTCGGGCACCGCGGCAGGATCGAGAGTGGCGAGCGCGGTGGGCGTCATGATCGTGTGGGTGACCCGGTCACGGGCGATGATGGTCGCCAGCTCGGGACCGGCGAACACCTCGGGTGGGCTGATCGCCAGCTGGGCGCCCGAACACACCGCGAACACGATCTCCCAGACCGCGACATCGAATCCCGGTGCGGCGACATGGAGTATCCGCGAGTCCGGGCCCGCGCCCAGGCGATGCTGCTGCTCACCGACCAGTTCGGCGAACCCGGCGTTGGTCACCGTGACGGCCTTGGGCCGGCCGGTGGACCCGGAGGTGAATTGGAGGTAGGCCGCGTCGTCGAGGGCGATCGGCCGTACCCGCTCGGCGTCGGCCACCCGGTGCGTCGGCCGTCCGGCGATTCCCAGATCCACCTCGAGGTCATCGAGAACCAGCTGCGCGACCGTGGATCGGGTCGCCGAGGACCCGGCGCCGTCCGTGGTGACGGGATCCGCCGTGATGACCAGAACCGCACCGCTGTCGGCGAGCATCGCCGAACGGCGGGCGGCGGGCAGACGGGAGTCGATCATCACGAAGGCGGCGCCGCTCATGGCCACGCCCAGTACGGCCAGGACCGACCGGGGCGAGCGCGGGATGCTCACCGCTACGACGTCGCCTGGGCCGATGCCGCGTTCGATCAGGACGCGGGCGATCTGATTGGTCGTGGTCGTCACCTCGGACCAGCGGACCGCGCTCTCCCCGAGCAGGGCAGGGGCGCCGGGGTCGGCGCTCGCGAGACCGCGCGTCAGCAGTGTCGCGAGGGTCTGCTCCGAACGCGATCCCCGGGCCGGCGCCGCCAGGGTACGCATCTCGTCCGGGCGGAGCAGGTCGATCGCACCGATGCTCCGCGACGACTCGTGCACCATCTGCTCCAGGACGAACTCCAGCCGCCGCGCCATGTCGCGCACCGTAGCGTCGTCGAAAAGATCGGTTGCATAGGCGAATTCGACGTCGTAACGGTCGGTGCGGTCAGTGACCGACACGGTCACGTCGTACTTCGCGGACGGTACCCGGGCATCGAGGACCTCTGCGGACCCGGCCCATCGGGCGAGCTCGGCCAACTGATCGGGTTGAACCGTCAGCGCGACCTGGAACAGCGGCGAGTGCGCCGGCGACCGGTGTGGCGCGACAGCGTCCACGACCCGTTCGAACGGGACGTCGGCGCGGCTCATCGCGCGCGCGCAGCGGCGATGCGCGGCGGTGATGAAGTCGGCGACGGTGTCCCCGGGTTGCAGGGTCGTTCGCAGCACGACGGTGTTGACGAACATGCCGACGAGGTCGGCGAGCGCCGGATCGTCGCGGCCGGCGACCGCGGTCCCGATACTCACGTCGTCGGTGGCGGCCAGCCGACCCAAGGTGATCGCCAGGGCGGACTGGAACACCGCGAACGGGGTGACCGCCAACGATCTCGCGAGCTGCCGGATCCCCGCGGTCAGGCCCGTCCCGAGCACGGTGTCCACATGCGCTCCGCTGCTTGACATCACCCGCGGACGCGGCCGATCGGTGGGCAACTGCAGCAGATCCGGCGCGCCACGCAACTCCCCCCGCCAGAACTCCAGGCCCTCGACCAGAACCGACGACGGCGCATCCGGCGTTCCGAGCGTCTCGGCGCGCTCGACGGCGACATCGGCGTACTGCATCGGCAACGGCGCGAGATCCGGCTCCGCACCCGCGCGCCGACTGTCGTACGCGGTCATCAGATCTCGCAGCAGCGGCCGGAGCGAGTGCCCGTCGGCCGCGATGTGATGAAGGACCAGCACGACGATGTCGCCATCCGGATGTCCGGTCACCAGGCGGTACCGGAACGGGATCTCCTCGGCCAGGTCGAAGCCGACGTCGGTGATGGCGGAGATCGCCACGTTCACATCGTCTTCGGCGTCGGTCACATGTGTCCCGCTCGCTGCGATCCCGGCGACGAGTTCAACGTGTGTCCCGCCGGCCAGAAGATCGGCAGCCGTGCGCGAGTCCAGGATTCGCTGCTCGGGTTCGCCGTCGACGACAGGGAACACCGTGCGCAGGATCTCGTGCCGGTCCACGACGTCCCGGACCGCCCGGTGCATGGCATCGGCGTCCAGCGCGTGCGCCAGGCGCAGCGCGCCCGACATGTTATAGGTCGACTCGGCCGGCGACATCCGGTTGATGAACCACAACCGGGTCTGCGCCTGCGACAGCGGGATTCGCGCCGGACGGGGTGGTTGCGACCGGGTCGGGGCGGACCGGTCGGACTGCGGGACGACCACGGCGCGTGACGCGAGGTCGGCGAGGTCGACCGCGTCGAAGACGTCGGTCAGGGCGATCCCCAGCCCGTGGTCGACACGTGCGCGGGCCACCATCCGGGCGGCGAGCAACGAATCCGCACCCAAAGCGAAAAGATTGTCCGAGACGCTGACCCCCTCACGGTCCAACGCCTCCTCCACCAGCGACACGATCGCCCGCTCGACCGGGGTCTGCGGCGTCCGGAAACTCGTTGCGGCGGAGCCGAGTACGGGAACCGGCAGCGCGCGTGTGTCCAGCTTGCCCGAACGGGTGGTGGGAAACGCATCGAGGAAGACAATCCCCGGCGGAACCATGTGTCCGGGGAGTCGCCGTCGGCAGTGCGCACGCACAGCGTCGGCATCGAGCAGTTGCCGGGTGTCACCGGCATCATGATCGGCGCGGGATTCGGGCACGGACCCATCCCGGCGAGCACGGAGATAGGCGACGAGAACCGGTGCGGGCCCGAGATCGCGGCGGGCGACGACCGCTACCGCGTCGACGCCCGGGATCGCGGCGATCACCGCCTCCACCTCGCCGGGTTCCACGCGCTGACCCCGGATCTTGATCTGCTGATCGGTTCGTCCCAGATACTCCAGTTCACCGTCGGCAGTCCATCTGACCAGATCCCCGGTGCGGTACATCCGGGCACCCACGCCCCCCCCCCGCGGATCGGCCGTGAACCTGCCCGATGTCAGTCCCGGAGCACCGACGTAGCACGATGCCAGCTGCGGCCCCACCAGATACAACTCGCCGGCGACCCCGACCGGAACCGGACGTAGTCGGCCGTCGAGGACCCGCACCTCGGTCCCCGGTACCGGGTGTCCGATCGGAACGACGGGACCATCCGTCGTGACCCGCTGGGCGGTCACGTCGATCGCCGCCTCGGTCGGCCCGTACAGATTCACCAGTCCGGCACGGGTGGTCGACCGTACGCGCCGGGCGAGCCGGGCCGGCAGCGCCTCGCCGGACGTGAACACCCATCGCACGTGGTCGGGTAGGGAGAGTCGTTCGTGCGCCACCGTGTCGGTTCCGCCGAACTCGTCGACGGAGTGAGTCGTCGAATCACCAGGGTCCGGTCCGAGCACCACGTCGAGATAGGCATCGAGCATCGACGGCACGAAATGCAGGACGGTGACGCCGGAGCGCGCGATGAGGTCGCGGAGGTACGCGGGATCGCGGTGTCCGCCGGGCGCCGCGATCACCATCCGCGCCCCGACGCGCAACGGCCACAGCAACTCCCAGACCGACACGTCGAAGATTGCCGGCGTCTTGTACAGTACGGCGTCCCCCGCGGCGATCGGGTGATCGTGCTGCATCCACCCGAGGCGTTGCTCGATCGCCCGATGACCGATCTCGACACCTTTGGGGGTCCCGGTCGATCCCGACGTGAAGATGACGTAGGCGGCCAGATCAGCCGGAACCCGGGTCTCCCGATGCGGCCGTGCAGTCGGACCGGGAAGCGGGGAGTCGAGACCGGCGATGAAGTGTGCGTCGACGACCAGGGCGGGTTCGACCGCGGCGATGATCGCCTGTCGCCGCTCGTCCGGTTCGGCCGGATCGACGGGCACGTAGGCCGCACCCAGCCCGATCGCGGCATACACGGCGCACACCTGCTCGATCGAGCGGTCCAGTGCCACGACGATGCGATCGCCGCGCCGGGCGCCCAGACTCGTGAACCGGTCCGCGAATGTGTCGCAGGCACGCGCGAAGTCGCGGTAGGTGAGGGTGGTGTCGCCGAACGTCACCGCGGGCGCGTCCGGCGTCGACTCGACCTGGCGATCGAAGGCGGCCAGCACGTGCTCACCGCCCACGCCGAGGGCCGGCCCGCCGGAACCGAGGTGATCCAGGGTTGCCGACTCCCCGGCCATCAGCAGGTCGAGGTCGGTGACAGGCCGGTTCGGGTGCGCGACGAACTGTGTGAGCACGTTGAGCAGGCGACCGCGATGTGCCTCGAGTTCCGCCGACCCGTACAGCGTGGGGTTCGCGTGCAAACCCACTTCCAGCGGGGCCTCCGGGCCGGCCGCGAAGACGTTCATCACCAGGTCTTCGACCAGACCGGCGGACAGCATGTGATAGCGCACGCGGGCGCCGTCGATGACGATCGGCTTGTCGAACAGCAACAGGTTGACCAGCGGTCCGAACGACGTACCGCGGGCATCACCGAAACCGGCTGCCGCCCTGATGTCCTCGGATCGATACCGTTGATGGCGCAGACCCGCGGTGATCTCCGCGCTGACCGCCGCGACGACGTCGGCGCACGTCGCGGAGGAGATTCCGTCCACGCGCAGCGGCAACATGTTGGAGACCATCCCGGCCGAGTGCCGGACGCGCGCCGTCGTCCTTGCGGTGACCGGCAGACTGAGGACGATGTCGTCGCTGCCGGACATGCGCGCGAGGAACGCGGCGAACGCGGCGGTGAGGATGGCGGCAACCGAGGCGTCGAGATCCCGGGCGCACCGACGCAGCGCCTCATCCAGTTCCGGACCTAGCAGCCCGGCGCAGACGACGGTCTCGTTGCGGACGCCGGCGGTGGCCGGGTGTGCAGCGAGGCTGACCCGCTCGGAGAGCCCGGCGGCACGTTCCTGCCAGAACTCGCGGTCTTTCTCGAACCGCGTGCTCTGCCGGTAGGCGGCGTCGTCGGCGACCACCTCGGCGATGCTGGCGCGTCGGACCGGTCGGCGCCCGATTCGCGGCGGCACCGTGGCAGCGACCTCCGCCGCAGGATTCGGCGCGCGGTGCTCGTTGTAGCGCGCCACCGCTTCGTGCAGGCACATCAGCGCGCCGTATCCGTCGAACGCGATGTGATGACCGCGCATGTACCAGTACGTCCGGTCGTCGGCGATCCGGATGAAGGCCGCGACGGCGACCGGATCGGCCAGCAGGTCCACGGACCGCTGGTGGTCGGCGCGCATCCAGTCGGCGGCTGCCGCTTCGGGATCCGGGTGCGTCCGCAGATCGACGTCGATCACGTCGAACGGAACGGAGAAGTCGATGTATTGCCGAGGCGTGCCGTCGACCTCGACCACGCGCGTGTACGCCGTCTGCAGGTCGCGTGCCGCCTCCAATACTCCCCGACGGAACAACTCCCGATCGAACGGGCGTCCGTCGTCGACGATGTCGAGGTAGTGCGCGACGGTGACCGAGTGGTCGTCGACCAAGTTCTCGGCAAACCACATGGCGCGTTGGGCCGCGGTCAGATCCAGTAGATCCGCCCCTCGAGGCGCGCGGAGTGCCCCCGGGCGCCAGTCTCCCCCAGTCCCATCTCGGTGGGACACAGTGTCATCCATGCGTCGTCCGACGTCGGTTTCGGCGGTTGGGTCGCTCGACGATGACGCCCCCGCGTCCCCCCGCAGCGATCGTCGAACAGCAACGAATCATACGCGGTACATCGCATCCGCTTCGGAAAGTGATACATCCCGCACGATCGGCCGTTCCCGACGATCAGACGACTTCGAAAACTGGTGTGACAGATGGGATCACCCGAGTGCGATAAAGCCACACTGGTCACTTTCGTACCGTCTGGCGTGGTTCCGGGACCGTAGGATTCGGTCGTTCGACCGACACCGGGACAGAACGGCATCTCGGACATGGCGTCGCCCGGCGCCGGGAGCGAAGCGAGCGGGCCGAATGAACACCGGCGCCGGTAGCGAAGCGAGCGGGCCGAATGGACACCGGCGCCGGGAGCGAAGCGAGCGGGCCGAACGGACACCGGCGCCGGGAGCGAAGCGAGGGGGCCTCGATCGATGGAGTCGCTGCGCCGGACAAGGCAAGATCGGACTGGTGTCAGACGTGCAGTTGATCGAGGTGGGCCCGCGGGACGGGTTGCAGAACGAGCAGACCCTGCTCTCCGTCGAGGAGAAGGTCGAGCTCATCGCCCGGGCGGTCGACGCCGGCTTGCGCCGGATCGAGGCGGTGAGTTTCGTGAACCCCAAACGCGTACCGCAGATGGCCGGCGCCGAGGAGGTCATGGCCGGGGTGCCCCGCGTGGACGGTGTCTCCTATATCGGGCTCGTCCTGAATCGTCGTGGTCTCGACCGCGCTCTCGCCTCCGCGGTCGACGAGGTGAACGCGGTCGTCGTGGCCACCGAGGCGTTCAGCCGCCGTAATCAGGGCTGCAGCGTCGAGGACACCGTTTCCGCGGCCGTCGACGTGGTGCGCGACGCGCGTGCGGCCGGCCTCGCGACGACGGTGACCATCGCGGTCGCGTTCGGCTGCCCGTTCACGGGCGAGGTCGACCCGCGCCGGATCTCCGACATCGTGGCGCGGTTGACCGATCAGGCCGCCCCGGACGAGATCGCTCTCGCCGACACGATCGGCGTCGGGGTCCCGGCGCAGGTCCGCGATCTCGCCGCCCGCACGACGGATAGTGCGCCCGGTATTCCACAGCGCTGGCACTTCCACAACACGCGGAACACCGGCTACGCGAATGCTCTCACCGCGCTCGATTCGGGTGCCGGCGCCATCGACGCCAGTGTCGGCGGATTCGGTGGGTGTCCGTTCGCGCCCGCGGCGACCGGCAACATCGCGTCTGAGGATCTCGTCTACGCACTCGATCGGTCCGAGGTCATCACGGGTGTCGACATGCAGGGGCTGATCGACACCGCCGCGTGGCTGGGCCGGGCCCTCGACAAGAATGTCCCCGCACTCCTCGGACGTGCCGGAGCATTTCCGGGCGTCCGCGCAGACGGGGACATCTGAGCGGGACCCCATCGGTGCGAACGCACCGGTGGGACACCCTTCGTCGACTATCCGGTGGTGTGGACGATCAGCACGTCGCACGCCGACTTGCGGGCCACATCGGCGGGGACCGATCCGAGGAGCCGGCCGGCGATCGAATTCAGGCCGCGATTGCCCACGACGAGAAGATCGGCCTTGACGTCGCTCACCAACTGCAGGAGCGCGTCGACCGGAGCACCCTTGACCGGGCGCTGCACCACGTTCGACGCACCGGCCTTGGTGGCCCGTTCCTTCGCGGTTCGCAGGATCTCCTCGGTCGGCGTCGATCCGGTGACCTGGTACGCCTCGTCTTTCAGGACATCCGCGGCGTCTCCGGCTCCGCGCTCGTTCGGGAAGTACGCGCACGCGATCACCAACTGAGCGTCGCCCGCGAGTGCACCCGCACGCTCCACAGCCTTCATCGACGACTCGGAGCCGTCCGTTCCGACGACGACGGTTTCGTAAGAGCTCATCCCAACCTCTCGACATGAATTCGCCTCGCTGCCCATCAGCGAGGCGTCATCGCGTATACCCACAATGCAGGGGTCCTGCACGGGGACATTAGTGTGCCACGGGCACGTCTGTCCCCCGTTCGTGGTGATCGGCACATCGTGAACCCGACGCTGCCACCCCGAAGCCGTCACTTGATCCCGGCCGCGTCCATCCCTCGCATCTCCTTCTTCAGATCGGCGATCTCGTCGCGGAGTCGTCCGGCGAGTTCGAACTGCAGATCCCGAGCGGCACTCATCATCTGGTCGGTGAGTTGGGACACGAGGTCGGCGAGCTCGGCGCGGGGCATCATCGACACGTCACGCTTCTCGATGACCCCCGAACTTCCGGCTTTCGACACCTCACCCTGTGCGCGGCGTCCGCGGCTGGAGTTGCGTCCGGAACCGCCGACCGCCACGGCCTCGTCTTCGGCTTCCTTGTAGACCTGGTCCAGGATGTCGGCGATCTTCTTGCGCAGCGGCTTCGGATCGATGCCGTTCGCCTTGTTGTACGCGATCTGCTTCTCGCGACGCCGCTCGGTCTCGTCGATGGCGTTGCGCATCGAGTCGGTGATCTTGTCCGCATACATGTGGACCTCGCCGGACACGTTGCGGGCCGCGCGACCGATCGTCTGGATGAGCGACGTGGTGCTCCGCAGGAAGCCCTCTTTGTCGGCGTCGAGAATCGCGACGAGCGAGACCTCGGGCAGGTCGAGACCCTCGCGGAGCAGGTTGATGCCCACCAGGACGTCGTAATCACCGGACCGCAGCTGGCGGAGCAGTTCGACACGACGCAGGGTGTCGACCTCCGAGTGCAGGTACCGGACGCGGATACCGAGTTCGAGCAGGTAATCGGTGAGATCCTCGGCCATCTTCTTGGTCAGGGTGGTCACCAGGACGCGCTCGTCGCGATCGGTTCGCTCACGGATCTCATGGACCAGATCGTCGATCTGGCCCTTGGTGGGTTTCACCACGACCTGCGGGTCCACGAGCCCCGTCGGACGGATCACCTGTTCGACGAACTCGCCGTTGGACTGGCCCAGTTCGTACGGCCCGGGAGTCGCGGACAGATAGACGGTCTGTCCGATGCGGTCGACGAACTCATCCCATGTGAGCGGTCGGTTGTCGACCGCCGAAGGCAACCGGAATCCGTACTCGACGAGGTTGCGCTTGCGCGACATGTCGCCTTCGTACATGCCGCCGATCTGGGGCACCGTCACGTGCGACTCGTCGATGACGAGGAGGAAGTCGTCCGGGAAGTAGTCGATGAGCGTGGCCGGCGCGCTCCCCGCGGCTCGGCCGTCGATGTGGCGCGAGTAGTTCTCGATGCCCGAGCAGAACCCGACCTGACGCATCATCTCCAGGTCGTAGGTGGTGCGCATGCGCAGACGCTGGGCCTCCAGCAGCTTGCCCTTGCCCTCCAGCTCGGCGAGTCGTTCCTCGAGCTCGCGCTCGATGCTCGCCATCGCCTTCTCCATACGCTCGGGCCCGGCAACATAATGGGTGGCCGGGAAGATGCGCAGCGAGTCGACCTGGCGCACGACGTCACCGGTCAGCGGATGCAGGAAGTACAGCGACTCGACCTCGTCGCCGAAGAACTCGATGCGCACAGCCAGTTCCTCATAGGACGGGATGATCTCGACCGTGTCTCCGCGCACCCGGAAGCTGCCGCGGGTGAACGACATGTCGTTGCGCGTGTACTGGACGTCGACGAGCAGACGCAGCAGGGCGTCGCGATCGATCTCCTGACCGACCTCGATCTCGACGGACCGGTCGAGATAGGACTGCGGCGTACCGAGGCCGTAGATGCAGGACACCGAGGCGACGACGACCACGTCGCGTCGCGACAGCAGGCTCGACGTCGCCGAGTGACGTAGACGCTCGACGTCGTCGTTGATCGACGAGTCCTTCTCGATGTAGGTGTCGGTCTGCGCGATGTACGCCTCTGGTTGGTAGTAGTCGTAGTACGAGACGAAGTACTCGACCGCGTTGTTGGGCAGCATCTCGCGCAGTTCGTTCGCGAGCTGCGCCGCGAGCGTCTTGTTCGGCGCCATCACGAGCGTCGGGCGCTGCACCTGCTCGATGAGCCAGGCCGTGGTCGCCGACTTTCCGGTGCCGGTCGCGCCGAGGAGGACGATGTCCTTCTCCCCGGCCTTGATCCGGCGGGTGAGGTCTTCGATGGCGGCGGGCTGGTCGCCGGCCGGTTCGTACTCGCTGACGACCTGCAGGCGGGCATCGGTCCGCTCGATCTCGCCGACCGGCCGGAACTCCGAGTGCGCGATGACGGGGCGTTCTGCTGCAAAAGCCATAGTGCCAGGGTAAACGCGACCTATGACATCGATGTTCCCGCGGACCGGCGTCCGACGAGCGCGGCGACGAGCACGAGCGCCGAGCACAGCGGGATCGGCTGGCCGACGACGACGAACACCCCGACGTCGGCGAGGACCGCGACGGGCGCCGCGACCCGGACCGCCGGGCCCGGAACCGGCGCCTTGCCGCGGGACCGGCGCGGCACGCGCGACCACGGTTTCGCGATCGACAGCCAGCCCTGGAACGCGATCAACGTGGCCATCAGGACCGTCGACGCGAGCAGGCCGGCCGACGCGACTTCGCGGGCGCGCGCCGCCGAGTCGAGAGCTGGTGAGAGCACCGCGATCCCGACGACGAGCTGGATGACCGTGATCGCGAACTTCACGAGGACCCACCAGTGGAGGAAGAAGCCCCACGGCGTCGTCGCGGACAGCAGGAATCCCGACATCGCGGACACATTGGCAGAGACCACCAGGACCGTGGTGTCGAGGACGTGTGCGGCGACCGCGCCCCCGTCCCCGGGACTCAGCATAAGAACCGCCATCGCGAGCGCCTGGCTCATCCAACAGACCGACGAGAGCACATGTATCCACAGCAGCAGGTGCCGTGCGCACTTGACGGTCGGCCGCGCTGTGATTCGTTCGCGGGCCACTCCACGGCCCCGTTCGGCGACGAAAGTCCTCATGTTCCGACCATCCCGCGAATTGGCGGTCGGACGCATCGGTGAGAACTCGGGCTTTCACCCTGAGATCGTCGGTGAGGCTGTCTAGATTCAGAGCATGACGAGCGATGGCGGGCGCACCGCCGACCCCGGGTCAGGGTCAGCACCGCACCCGCTGCACCCGCCCAAACGCGAGACTTTCGACGTCCCGGCGATGACGAACACCGACAACAAGGGATTCGTTCGGGAGGTCGAGGAGTATCGCGTCACCGACTTCGGGCTGTACATGTCGCGCCACGCTCCCGGGCACCCCAGATTCGACCACCTGGAGTCATGGCTGCTACCCGCCTTGGGGTTGCGCGCCAACATCTTCCACTACCAGGGCGGCTACCGTGAAGGGCAGCGCCTGTACCTGGATGTCGGCCGGTTCGCCGGCCCCGACGACGACGGCCGGTGGCATGCCGAGGACTGGTACCTCGATCTCGTCGACGTGCCGGGCACCCCTCCCCTGCTGCTCGACACCGACGAGCTGCTCGAGGCCCACCGTGAGGGACTGCTCGACACCGCGCAGTGCGTCGAAGCCGTCGGGATCGCCACGCGTGCACTCGTCGGTGCGGCGGAACACGGCAACGACATACAGGCCTGGCTCGACGCCGCGGCGGGTGGCGCGGTGGCCTTTCGCGACCACGACCACCGTCGCCAGGGCGAGGCCCGGTAGATCAGTACGTCGGCAGCACGAAACAGGATCCGTTACGGATGAAGTCGGGGAGCTGGACGCCGGTGCCCACCGTGACCGCCCTCGACTTCTCGACTCCGTCGAGGGTCGCCTTCAGCAGGTAGCGGCCCGGGGTCGACGGCCGCCACTTGGGCCGGATCTCGACACTCGTGGGCTTCTGGTCGTAGATCGTGACCGAGCGCCCGGCGCCCACCAGGGTGACCTTCAGATTCGACTTCGCCGAACGCGGATCGCTGACGAGAACCGACAGTGTGTAGGAACATCCCGCGCCGTACACCCCGTAGTTGAACGAGCCGTTGGCCGACGAGCCGTAACCCGGAAGAGTGTCCACCGCGATGCCCTGCAGCGCCGCCTCCGCCGGCGCGGCCAGCGCCACGCTTGCGCACGCAACTGCACCGAAAGCTATTGCGCCACTGGCAATCCGCGCGCGACTCCGACTTCCCCGACCGACCATGCTGTACTCCACTCCTGGGCTTCGTCCTCAGCGACCACCCCCACCGCGGGGGCGTGCGACTCACAAGTTAGCAGCGGACGGGGCAGCATGTGCCAATTTTGGCAACGTTTGTAGTCAGTTTTTGTGCCAACCGCCGGTCAGCGTGTCACGACCCGCACCGCGGCCGGCCGCCCCGGGTCACAGGACCCGTACTGATCCGGTCCGGCCGGTGCGAATCCACCGTCGGCGAGACGATCCGCCAAGCCCTCCGCGGCGCCGGCGTCACGTGCGGTCACCCGCAACTCGACCGTCGCCGGGTTGACGATGTCGACCGCGGTGGCCAGTTCGCCGGCGAGCGCCCACAATCGGTTCACCAGACGCGCGGACGGACCATCGGGATTCGGTTCTGCTGCCACGAGCCCGGGCACCGACTCGGCGACGCGACGCTCGCGGACGTTCAGCTCGAGCGGCACGAGGCGCTCGTCCCAGACCCGGGCGGCCGATGCCGCCAGTTCCTCGGGGGCGCCCGAGTTGTCCAGCCATACGTCGGCCACGGCACGACGCTGCTCGTCGGTCGCCTGCGCGGCGATGCGGGCACGGGCATCGGCCTCGGCGACACCCCGCATGGTGGTCAGCCGGTGCAACCGCACGTCGGCCTCGGCGAACACGATCACGACCAGATGGAAGAACGGCGCCGTGTGGTTCTCGACCAGCAGCGGGATGTCTTGCACCACAATTGCGTCGGCCGGTGCGTCGTCGAGCATGGCCTGGGTCCGCGCACCGATGAGCGGGTGGGTGATGCCGTTGAGCGTCAGCCGCGACTCGTCGTCGACGAAGGCCTTCGCCGCGAGAGCCGGACGATCGAGACTCCCGTCGGCGGCCAGGATGTCCGGACCGAACGCCTCGACGAGCGCAGCCAGACCCTCGGATCCCGGCTCGACCACCTCCCGGGCGACCTTGTCCGCGTCGATGATGTACGCGCCCCGCTCGACGAACGTCTTTGCCACAGTCGATTTGCCGGCCCCGATGCCACCGGTCAGCCCAAGCCTGATCACGCCCACCAGTGTGACAAATTCCGTCTGCGACACGTTGGAAGGGCCCCGCCGAGAACCAGAGACCCCGTCTCGCGCGATGACCCTCAGCTGGTCACGACGTCGAGACGAGGTCTCCTCGGGTTGTGGTATCAGCCGGTGACGGCCGCCAGTTCGATGGTCTCGTGCGGCAGGTCCGCCTCGCCGACCTTCTCGTTCTTGTTCAGATCGACGGCGACGATCTTCTTGGCAGCCGGGTCGCTGACGTAGGCGATGCCCTCCTGCACCACGACGTTCGGCATCGGGGACTGCCACTCGTCGGGTTCGGTCCACGCGCCGATGGCGGGGATCGTGGCGGTCTTGGCCGCCGTGTCGGCGTCGAAGACGTGTAGGGCACCGTCGGTTCCCAGGATCACGGCGGACCCGCCGGGACCGCGCTCGATGGACCGGAAGCTGTAGGAGGTGCCGAGGTCGACGAGCCGGAGCTGGCCGGTGCGGGTGTCGGTGAGCGAGAACCGGGTCGGCCGTTCGAGTTCGGCGTCCGGATCGGACTTGTAGTCGCCGAGGATGATCGGGGACTCCTCGCTGCCGGCCTGGTTGCCGATGCGGCCGTACTCGTCGGGGCTCTCGACCTTGCGGATGTCGTTCCCGTTCACGATGAGCAGTCCGTCCTCGCAACCGAAAGCGAGCACTCCGCCGGCGCCGGCGGCCTCGCCATGCACACCCGGGCACTGGTCGTTGCGCACGATCTCCTTGCGCTCCGGGTCGAGGATCGCGATGCCGCTGCGCGACTCCTCGTTTCCGGCGGTGACGACGACCGTGCCGTCCTCACGTAATACCGCGACCCCGTGGTGCGGCTCGGGAAGTGTGAACGAGGTCGACGCCGGGTTCCCGCGCAGGAGCTCGGCGGGCTCGACGATGTCGACCTGGCCCGTGCCGTCGGTGAAGAGGGCGATCCGGGAGTCGTGTGGCACAACGTGTCCCGGCTCTTCACCGCCGAACGTCATGTCGGTGAGGGCCGGTGTCGTCGTGTAGTAGTGACCATGGTCGCCGTGTTGACGCGTCCAGGTACCCATGTCGAGAACCCGGAACCCGTCCGACTCCGAGACGAACACATTACGGCCGTTGTCGGCGCTGTTGAGTCGGATGAAGCCGTCGATCGGGAGGTCGGCGACCTGCTCCAACGACTCCGCGTCGAGGACCAGGATGCCGCCGTCGTAGCTGAGCGCGAGGCGCGGCGTGGCGCTCTGCTGCTCGACGGCCGCGGCCGAGCTGGAGGCGGGCGCGGATTCGCTCGAATCCTCGCTCCCGCAGGCGACGAGCGCGAACGACGCGGCGGTGAGAAACGCGAGAGAGCGGGTCAGTTTTGTCCGTTGTGCAAACACCCGAACAGTGAACATGGATATGAAAATCATTGTCAACAACGCATGGGATGATGGTGGCCCGCAACGGCCGCTCCTCGCGAACACCCCGGCATCAGGCCAGCAACGGCCGCAACCCGTCGAGCACGCGGGCGAGTCCGAATTCGAAGGCGTCATCGGGGGCGCCGGGCGCCTGATGGATCTCTCCGACCGCACTGCCGACCCGATCCGACAGGGGGTACGCACCATCGGGGATGACCGCCGCGAGTTCAGGACCGACGATCTCCCACCATCGCGCGTCGCTCATCCCGGATTCCTCGGCGGCCGTCCGCTCCCCGACCGCCTCGCGGGCGTTGCCGGCCACGAAGGCACCGAGCAGTGCGATGATGTGGTCTCGCTGGACATCCGAGATGTCGGTCGCCTCGAGCAGTTCGAGCTGCCGCTCGTACCGGGCCAGGCGGTGCGGGCCCAGCACCTGGCGCCACGGCGAGGCCGCCAGCAGCCATGGGTGGTCGAGACACTCGGCACGCAGTGCGCGCGCGACTCCCGCCAGGGACTCGACGACGGTCGGTGCCGGCCCGGGCATCGGAGTCCGTGCTGTCACGTGATCGATCATGAGCGCCACCAGCACGTCACGCGTCGGCACGTAGGTGTACAGACTCATCGGCCCGACGCCGAGTTCGGCGGCCAGGGCGCGCATCGAGACGGCACCGAGCCCGCGCTCGTCCGCGAGGTCGATCGCCGCCGTCACGATGTCGTCGACCGACACCCGCTGCCGCGGCCCCCGCCGCGGACCGCCATCTCCGGCCTCGGCCCGCCAGAGCAGTCGGACCAGCGTGCGTGCATCATCTGCGGTCGACACGGCGACGCCTTTCCCGTACGGTGTACTGAGTCATAACCCCGTACACCGTACCAAGAGGAGCGTCCACTGCCCACTCAGGCCACCTATCTGCCGGACCTGCACCAGTTCGCGCTCTGGTCTTCCCACCAGTCCGATGCCGGAAACCTGTCGGACACCTGCCGTCTCGCGGTCCCGGACGGCCGCGACCTCGTCGTTCGCGACGTCCGCTGCGAACTCGTCGATCCCCCGGCACTCCTGGCCGCGTGCGACCAGGGTGATCCGAGCCGAGTCGCGGAGTCGGTCGAAGCGTGGCGACGCACACTCGCCGGCGACTCCGCGACACCGCTGCCGCTCGCCGCACACGCCGAGATCGATCCCACCGGGACGGCGGTGACGACTGCGGACTTCGCCCGTACAGCGCTGCAGGAGTCTCTCGCCGCCGAGGACATACTGCGAGACACTCTGCGAGCCCACCTGCGGCCGTATCAGATTCGCGGTATCGCCTGGCTGGCCCGCACCGTGGAGGTCACCGGCGGTGCCGTGCTGGCCGACGAGATGGGACTGGGCAAGACCGTCCAGGCGATCGGACTGCTGACGCTTCGGGCGCACGAGGGACCACAGCTGGTCGTCTGCCCGACCAGCCTCGTGACCAATTGGAGTCACGAGGTGGCCCGCTTCGCGCCTGATCTGAACGTGTACACCGGCCCCCTCGACCATGCGCCGGACGGGCCCGGTTCGATCACCGTGATCTCCTACGCGAGACTGCGACTGAGCATCGCCGACGTCCGTCGATTCGACTGGGCCACAGCCGTGTTCGACGAGGCGCAGGCCCTGAAGAACCCGCGCACCCAGGTGTCACGCGCGGCGCGCACCGTCGGCGCCCGGGCTCACGTCGCGTTGACCGGCACTCCCATCGAGAACAGTCTCGACGACCTCTGGGCGATTCTCCGGGTCGTCGCGCCCGCACTGTTTCCTCACCGGGCGGTGTTCCGGCGGCGCTTCACCAAAGCCGTGGACGACGGCGACGCCGGCGCGCTGCGACGACTTCGGGTGGCGGTCGCGCCGGTGATGTTGGCGCGCACCAAATCCCGTGTGGCCTCGGCGCTGCCGCCGAAGATCGGCAATCCGGTGCTCGTCGATCTCACCGACGAACAGGCGCAGCTCTACGACGCTCACCTCGCGCGCGTGGAAGACACCGGCTTCGGCGACGGATTCGAACGACACGGACGGATTCTCGCCACACTCACCCGGCTCAAGCAGATCTGCAACCATCCCGGCCTCGTCACCGGCGACACCCGGGTGCTCGCGGGACGCTCGGGCAAGCTCGACGTGTGCACAGAGATCCTCGGTGACAACCTGCGTACCGGCTCCCCCACGCTCGTCTTCACCCAGTACCGGGAAACCGGTGAACTCCTCGTCCGGCACTTCGCCGAACAACTGGCGGTCGAGGCACCGTTCTTCCACGGCGGTCTCTCGGCGAGCCGTCGCGACGAACTCGTCGCCGCCTTCCAGTCGGGCGATGGCCCCGGTCTGATGGTCATGAGCCTCAAAGCCGGCGGCGTCGGACTCACCCTCACGCGCGCCTGCGACGTCATCCACTTCGACCGCTGGTGGAATCCGGCGGTCGAGGCCCAGGCGTCCGACCGCGTGCACCGAATCGGCCAGGAACGTCCCGTCACGATCACCACCTTGACCTCGGCCACATCCCTCGAAGAGCACATCGATCGCCTGCACCGGCGCAAGTCCATGCTCGGCGCGCACGCGGACGACACGTCCGCTCTCACCGAGCTGACCGGCCTCGACGACGAGCGATTGATGGACATCCTGCGGCGTCACCGGGAGGCGCGATGACCAGCACTCCTGCCGAATTCGGGTTCACCCGCTGGGGCGCCGAGATCGTCCGGCTCGCCGAGCCGATCTCGGCGCGTGGCCCCAACGCCTCGGCGCCACGAGCCCGCAGTGTCGCCCGCAACGGCGGCGTCACGCTCACCGTCGACGGACGTTCGGTCAGCGGTCTGGTGCAGCGTGGCGGCGAGGCGTCGATGGCACATCTCGAGTTCGATGCCATGTCCCCGGCGACCACGACGACGCTGCGGGAGGTGCTCGGCGAGTCCACCGAACCGACCGACGACATGCACCGTCGCCTCATCGAAGCGGCGTCGTGGTCGTCACCGGTTCTCGAGGTCGCCGACTGCTCCTGCCGCGCCCGCGGCGACCGGTGCCTGCACATCCTCGCCACGCTTTATGCCCTCGCCGCGGCCGTCGATCGAGAGCCCTTGCTGGCCCTCCGCCTGCGCGACTTCGAAGCACGGCTCAGCGGAGTCGCCGAAGGCGCGGACCACCCCGATGGATCACCGAGCCGGATGCCGCTACGGTGGGCGGCCCTGACGACCTTCGACGCCCGGGACTACTGGAGTGCTCGGCGTCGCACCGGGGCGCCCGACTGACCGTCGGCACCAGACGAGAGAAGCCCTCCCGGTTTCCCGGGAGGGCTTCTTCATGGTGCTCGGTGAGCGAGGCGTGTCAGGCGTTGCCCGACAGCTTCTCACGCAGTGCGGCGAGCTGCTCGTCGCTGGCCAGCGAACCGCCGGCCGACGATCCGCCGGTCGAGCTGCTGCTCGACGACGATCCGCCGCGGCTCTCCGACGCCGACGAGTAGTCGGTCGGGGCGTTGGCGGCCTCGGCGGCAGCAGCGGCGAACTTCTCCATCTGGGCGGTGTGCATCTTGTGGCGACGCTCGGCCTCGGCGTACCGGGCCTCCCATGCCTCACGCTGCTTCTCGAAGCCTTCGAGCCACTCGTTGGTCTCGGCGTCGAAGCCCTCGGGGAAGATGTAGTTGCCCTGCTCGTCGTAGCTGTCGGCCATGCCGTACTTCGAGGGGTCGAACTCCTCGGTGTAGTCCTCGTTGGCCTGCTTCAGGCTCAGCGAGATCCGACGACGCTCCAGGTCGATGTCGATGACCTTGACCATCGCGTCGTCACCGACGGCGACGACCTGATCCGGCACCTCGACGTGGCGCTCGGCCAGCTCGGAGATGTGGACCAGACCCTCGATGCCCTCGTCGACCCGGACGAACGCACCGAACGGCACCAGCTTGGTGACCTTGCCCGGCACGATCTGGCCGATGGCGTGGGTGCGGGCGAACTGGCGCCAGGGATCTTCCTGAGTTGCCTTGAGCGACAGCGACACACGCTCGCGGTCCAGATCGACGTCGAGGACCTCGACGGTGACCTCGTCGCCGACGGCGACGACCTCGGACGGGTGATCGATGTGCTTCCAGGACAGCTCCGAGACGTGGACCAGACCGTCGACGCCGCCGAGATCGACGAACGCACCGAAGTTGACGATCGAGGACACGACGCCCTTGCGGACCTGGCCCTTCTGCAGCTGGTGCAGGAACTCGCTGCGGACCTCGGACTGGGTCTGCTCGAGCCATGCGCGACGCGACAGGACCACGTTGTTGCGGTTCTTGTCGAGTTCGATGATCTTGGCCTCGATCTCCTTGCCGATGTACGGCTGCAGATCGCGGACGCGGCGCATCTCCACGAGCGATGCCGGGAGGAAGCCGCGCAGGCCGATGTCCAGGATCAGGCCGCCCTTGACGACCTCGATGACGGTGCCCTTGACGGCCTCGTCCTTCTCCTTGAGCTCCTCGATGGTGCCCCAAGCCCGCTCGTACTGCGCACGCTTCTTGGAGAGGATCAGACGGCCTTCTTTGTCCTCCTTGGTGAGGACCAGGGCTTCGACCTCGTCACCGACGTTGACGACCTCATTGGGGTCGACGTCGTGCTTGATCGACAGTTCGCGAGAAGGGATGACGCCTTCGGTCTTGTAACCGATGTCGAGCAGAACCTCGTCCCGGTCGACCTTGACGATGGTGCCTTCCACGATGTCGCCATCGTTGAAGTACTTGATCGTGGAGTCGATGGCGGCGAGAAAGTCCTCGGCAGTGCCGATGTCATTGACGGCTACTTGCGGCGAGGTGATCGTGGGGGACGACATATGTTGAGTTGCTCCGGACAGGTGTGTAGTAGGTACGATTCTGCAAAGCTCTGTTGATCGACACCACCTGGACCGGCCTGTCACCGGTCAGGGCAGGTGCGAACCGCGCGTCATCGGGCACACGCGCGTGTAGAAGCCTACTCTAGCGGCATTGTGCTGGGCAAATGGCTCGTCTCACGAGGCCGCCAGGACGTGCGGCCCGACGGGAGATGAGACGATCCCCACGTGGCGCACTCACTCGAACTGCTCCTCGACGACTCGTCCGACCAGCAGGTTCGGGCCGAATGGGACGCCCTCGCCGCTGCCGGACTCCCCCATCAGGGTCGCGTCGCGTCGCCGACGAATCGGCCCCACGTGACGCTGGTGGCCGCGTCCCGGATCGACGGGAACGCCGATGCGGCACTGGCCGCGGTCGCCATGCGCCTGCCGGTGGGCATGCGGCTCGGCGCTCCGATCGTCTTCGGCGGCGGTCTACGATCCACGCTCGCGCGGCTCGTGGTGCCGTCGAGCGAACTACTGTCGGTCCACGCCCAGGTCTCGCGGCTATCCGCCGAATTCGTCGACCCCGAGCCGGCCGACACGGCGACAGCCTCGACCGATGGTCGCCGAATGCCGTTCGCGCACACCGTTCCCGGGCAGTGGACCCCGCACGTCACCCTCGCGCGGCGGATGGACGCCGAACAGCTCGTCCGCGCCTTCGACATCCTCGACATCCGCGCCGAGATCGTCGGCGAGTTCACCGCACTGCGACGCTGGGATCCAGATGCGGGAACCGACGTCGTGCTCGCGGGGCGGGCCTGCTGATCGCACTGCGGGTCAGACGGAGGAGCCGCCGTTTCCCCGTCGGCCCGGCAACGCGCCGAGTAGCCGACGAAGCCGGGAGTCCGGACGGAACCGCGGGCAGGACCGCTCGCCGCAGAGCGCGCAGTCCGTACCCGTCCGGTAGTGCTCGTGAGCCGATCGGTCGTGACCGCATCGGCAAGTCTGGTCGCCCACGGCGCTCAGGTTACCCAAGCAGGGTCTTCGGACCGGGGTCGTCGAAGGTTGTGACCCACGTCGTCGCCACGGCGACGAGCGCGTCCCACCTCCACCGGGTGAAGGCCTCCGAGATCACGATGAGAGTGACCTGAGAGCCCACGGCCCGATGATCTGGGTATGACCGAAACACTGAGATCCTCCACCGATCGACCAGCACCGAGCGCCGACGAGTTCGCCGAACGACTCTTCGGTTCGACGCTCGCCACCGCCGAGACCATGAGCGTGTACCTCGGCGACCGCCTCGGCTGGTACCGATGCCTGGCCGAATCGGGACCCCTCACCGCCGACGGGTTGGCCGAACGGACCGACACCAACGCACGCTATGCCCGGGAATGGCTGGAGATGCAGAGCGCCTTCGGCATTCTCGACGCGGACCTGACCACCCGGCCGCACACCTTCGCGATCTCGCCGGGCGTCGCCGAAGTACTCACCGACACCACCAGCCTGTCGTACCTCGGCGCCCTCCCCCGCATGTTCGCGGCGTCGGCACGCCATCTCCCGGAGCTGCTCGATGCCTACCGGAACGGTGGGGGCGTCAGCTGGGAGACCCTGGGCGCCGACGCACGGGAGTGCCAGGCCGATCTCAACCGGCCCTGGTTCGACGCGCGTCTCGCACCCGCGCTGGCCGGCGTCGAAACCCTGCACGAGCGGTTGTCGCGGCCCGGGGCGCGGATCGCCGACGTCGGGTTCGGAGCGGGCCACTCGACCATCGCACTCGCACGGGCCTACCCGGAGGCCACCTTCATCGGGCTCGACGTCGACGAGGCGTCGGTACGGATGGCCCGTGCGCATGCCGAGTCGGCGGGTGTCACCGACCGCGTGACGTTCCTCGTCGCCGACGGCGACGAGGCCGCGGCGCACGGCCCGTTCGACGCCGCCTTCGCGTTCGAGTGCCTACACGACATGCCGCGGCCGGTCGAGGTCCTCGCCGCGGTCCGGCGCGCACTGGCGCCCGGAGCTTCCCTGATCGTCATGGATGAAGCCGTATCCGACGAGTTCGACGGTCCCGCAGACGATCTCGACAAGATCATGTACGGGTTCTCGTTGCTGGTGTGTCTGCCGGACTCGATGAGTTCACCACGGTCCGCGGCCACCGGCACGGTGTTCCGACCGTCGACGCTGCGTCGGTACGCGCACGACGCGGGTTACGCCGACGTGACGGTCCTACCCATCGAGGATTTCAGCTTCTTCCGCTTCTACGAGCTGACGACCTGACCCCGCCGGTGCGCGCCCGGCCCGCAACGAGGTGACGGCGACGGCGACGACATCGGACGGAGCCGTGGCGGCACCGGTCGCGACGAGATCGACCGTCACCGCCTCGCCCAACGCGGCTCGGATTCGATTCTCGACGGAACCAAGTCGCCCGATGTCGTTCCCGAACGGATCGGACCCGGCCGCCTCGTGTGCGCGCCGGGTGGCACCGAGGATCAGAGCCGCCTGTTCGCACCGCCCGAGATCGACCAGGACGTCGATCACCGAGCGCAGGGTCACCCACTGATTCGTCCAGTTTCCCGCTTGCCGAAAATGCTCGAGCACCTCCACGTACGCCCGGGCGGCGGCGTCGGTTGCGCCGGAACGGGCCTCGATCGACGCCCGCGACGCCATCGCCACCCCGAGCAGGTACCGGTCACCGTGCCGGCGCGCGGACTCGATGGCACCCTCGAGGAGTTGCCGCGCCCGCCCGGGATCGGCGTCGAGCAGACACTCGCCGGACACGTAGCGACACCAGGCCGCGACAACGTCTTCACCCGCTGTGGCACAGGCGATCTCGAGGGACCGCGCGGCCGGGTACGCGTCCTCGCCGCGGTAGGCGCGGATGAGCAGTGCACTGATGTCGGCCATGTGCGCCGCACCCGGCATGCCGGCCGCCAGAGCGAGTTCGCGGAACGTCCGCGCGTCGTCGAGCGCAGTGTCGAGATCTCCCTGAAACAGGCCGATCTCGACGAGCATCATGTGGAGGTAAACGCGGACCGACGGGTCGGGGCCGGCGTCGAGGCCCCGGCGCGTGCACCGCCGCGCGGTCGGCAGGTCGCCGTCGAAGCGGGCACCGCCGGCCGACACCGCCCACACCGCGGACCCGAGCGACGAGTCGTCGTGACGGTCGATGAGCATCCGCGCCCATGCGGTGACCTCCGGACTCATGGTCAGTTCGAGGAAGGGGATCGACCCCTGCAGGATGGTGTCGGCGAGAGTGGGATCGTGAACACTCGCATGGTCGATCGCCTGCCGCACATCGTCGAGCCGTGCATCGACCAGGCGCGCGGCGTCGAGGTGTCCGCGACCGTAGACCTCGCACCCCAACGGACCCAGCCAGTCCGCCACCCACGCGGTGTGCGCACACCGCGCACCGGCGAGGGCGTCCCGACTCGCCAGTGCATCGATACCGAAGGCGCGCAACGTCTCCAGGAGTAGATAACCCCCCGGGTCCGCCGACACCATGCACGCGTCGACCAGTTCGGCCATCGCATCGGCCACGTCTTCGCGGTCCAGCACTCCCGTCGCCGCGGCCAGGAACTCCGCATCGTCGAGCCCGAACCGGGAGGGGAAGATGCTGAGGACGTCGAACAGACCACGCGCCGGGTCGCTCAGCAGTCCATAGGACCAGTCGACGAGTGCGTGCAGGCTCCGGTGCCGGGGCGCGATCCCGCGCGGACCGCGCAGGACCCGGAAACGCCAGTGCAGTCGGTCGACGAGCACTGCCGGCGGTATCGCGCGCGCCTTCGTCGCCGCGAGCTCGACACCGAGCGGCAGGCCGTCGAGCCGTCGGCAGATCTCCGCGATCGCCGGCGCAGTTGCTTCGTTCAGCTCGAAGCGCGGATCGCGTGCCCGGGCACGGACACAGAACAGCCGGACGGCATCCGACGACTCGATGGCGGCGGGCGCCGCATCCACGTCCGGCACCGGAAGTGGATCGAGGGAGATGATCTGTTCGGCGGCAATTCCCAGCGGCACCCGTGAGGTCGCGAGCACCGTGATATCGGGGCACCGATCCTGCAGCGCGACAACGAGTTCGACCGCTGCCTCGAGGACGTGCTCACAATTGTCGAGCACGAGCAGTCCGCGTCGACCGGTCAGCGCGCCGGTGAGTGCGTCCAGGGCCGCGACATCGCGACGCATCGACAGGCCTGTCGCCGACGCCACCAGGTGCACCACCGCGTCGCGGATCGCGACCGCTGCCAGTTCGGCGAACCAGACGGGACGGTCACTCGCCGACCGGACATGGTGCCGGACAAGCGCCGTCTTGCCGACACCACCGGGGCCGAGGACCGTGACGACCCCGCGTCCCCGCACGGTGGCCGCCAGGCCCGTCAGGTCGGCATCCCGGCCTATCAATTGGCCCGAATCATGGTTCGCCGTATCGATTTCGGTATGTGGTAACGCGACTGTTCCGGCCGCCCGCCGATCCCCGCGGACGCGGCGCGGCGGCGGGTCCCCGTCGAGGATGCGGGCATGCAACTCGCGGACCGACGGGGCCGGGTCCGTGCCGAGATCCTCCGCAAGGCGTCGACGCAACCGTTGGTAGGCATCGAGCGCCTCGGCCGCACGATCCGTCCGCCACAGCGCCGCCATGACCCGGAGGTGGAGCCCCTCGCGGTAGGGATGATCATCGACGAAGGGCAGCAACCGGACATAGGCGTCTTCCGGACGGCCGAGGGTGACCAGGGCATCGGCAGCCGTCTCCGCGGCCAGGACACGCCGTTCGAGGAGCGCCGCGACCTCCGGCTGCGCCCAGGCACAGTCGGCGAACTCGCCGTATGGCGTTCCATGCCACAGACTCTCGGCCTGGTCGAGCAGATCGACAGCCAGCTGGGCCTCGGCATCGACGACGGCGACGGCCCGTGCCACGGTGTCGTCGAAGAGCAGTGCGTCGACATCGGTCCGATCGACGAGGAGCGTGTACCCGGGCGCGGTCGTGACGACTCGCAGACGGCCGTCGACCTGACGTCGCCGCAAGGTGGTTCGCAGTCGGAAAACGAGGTTGTGCAGGGCCGACTCAGGTGTGGCCGGCGGCGCGTCGGCCCACAGGATGTCGGTCAGCCAGTCCACATCGGCAACCGCATTCGCGCGCAATGCCAGCGCGGCGAGCAGACAGCGGAGGCGAGGGGTGCCGAACTGCGGTCGGGACACACCCGCGTCATCCGGTGTGTCCACCGGACCCAGCAGAGTGAGACAGACCATGGCCTTATCATCGCAGGATGTCCCCCAACCAGGCGGAATCCGAACAAACGACATCGAACGGCCCGGGGTCGAGCCGCCCCCCGAGGGTCCTCGGCGACGTGGACTCGGCGACCAGTGACCGTGCCAGCCGGTGGTGGTGGGATCACGACGCGGAGAACTACCACGTCGAGCACGGCGACTTTCTCGGTGCCCATGCCGCGGGCGGGGATTTCGTGTGGTGTCCGGAGGGTTTACGCGAGGCCGATGTACGGCTGTTGGGGGACATCGAAGACCAGGACATCCTCGAGATCGGCTGCGGTTCGGCGCCCTGCGCCCGGTGGCTGGCCGCGCACGGCGCGCGCGCAGTGGGCGTCGACCTGTCGCGCCGGATGCTGGGCATCGGACTCGACGCGATGGCCGCCGAAGGGGTGCGGGTCCCGCTCGTCCAGGCGACCGCCGAGACCCTGCCCTTCGCGTCCGCGTCGTTCGACGCCGCGTGTTCGGCCTTCGGCGCGGTACCGTTCGTCGCCGACTCGGCCGGCGTCATGAGCGAGGTCGCACGGGTCCTGAAACCCGGGGGGCGTTGGGTTTTCGCCGTCAATCACCCGATGCGCTGGATGTTCCTCGACGATCCCGGGCCGGAGGGCCTGACCGTACGCATTCCCTATTTCAACCGCACGCCGTACACCGAGACCGATGCCGACGGAACGTTGACCTACGTCGAACACCACCGCACCATCGGCGACCGTGTTCGCGAACTCCGGGCCGCCGGATTCATTCTCGACGACATCATCGAACCCGAGTGGCCGGACGGTTTCGACCGCACCTGGGGGCAATGGAGCCCGTTGCGCGGCAGCTACTTTCCGGGAACAGCCATCTTCTGCAGCCACAAGGCCGACTAGCGGCGCTCACAGCAGCTTCGACAAGAACTCCCGAGTGCGCTGTTCTCTCGGATCGGCGAGGACCTGACGAGGGTTCCCCTTCTCCACGACGACGCCGCCGTCCATGAACACGAGCTGGTCGGCGACCTCCCGGGCGAAACCCATCTCGTGCGTGACGACCAGCATGGTCATGCCCGACGCAGCCAGCTCACGCATCACCTTCAGGACATCGCCGACGAGTTCGGGGTCGAGCGCCGAGGTGGGTTCGTCGAACAACATGAGTTTGGGGTCCATCGCGAGCGCACGCGCGATGGCGACACGCTGCTGCTGGCCACCCGACAGCTGGGCCGGATAGGCGTCGGACCGGTCGGACAGGCCGACCCGGTCCAGTAGATAGCGGGCTTTGTCGACCGCCTCCGAACGTGACTGACGCTTCACCTGCATCGGCGCCTCGATCACGTTCTCGAGGGCCGTGCGGTGCGGGAACAGATTGAAATGCTGGAAAACCATGCCGATGTCGCGTCGCTGGGTCGCCGCGTCCTTGGCACTCATCTCGTGGAGCTTGCCGTTGCGTTCCCGGTAGCCGATCAGATCGCCGTCGACGTAGAGCCGGCCGGCGTTGACGACTTCGAGGTGGTTCACACAGCGAAGAAATGTGGACTTCCCCGATCCCGACGGACCGATGAGACACAGCACCTCGCCGCGCGCCACCTCCAGCGAGATCCCCTTGAGGACCTGGACCGAACCGAAGCTCTTGCAGACCCGGTCGGCCACCACCATCGGCGGCGGCGATCCGCCTGCGGCCGGTGCGGCCGTGTCTTCTGCGGGACTCATGCCTTCTCTCCCCCTGCCGGCCCGGCGGCGCCGCCGGGCGCCGTGGCCGCGCCGTCGGCCATCGTCTTGAGTTGCCGCGCCGTGAGCTGTCGGGTCGCGCCCTTCGCGTAGTAGCGCTCCACGTAGTACTGGCCCACCATCAGGACGCTGGTGATGACGAGGTACCACGTGGACGCGACGAGAAGCAGCGGGATCGGCTCGAAGATCACGCCCGAGATGTCCCGCTGTCGTCCGTAGAGGTCGAGGGTGAGCGGCACCGCCGCCACCAGGCTCGTGGTCTTGAGCATGCTGATCAGCTCGTTGCCGGTGGGCGGGATGATCACCCGCATGGCCTGGGGCAGCACCGTTCGTCGCATGGTCTGCGCCCACGACATACCCAGTGCCACCGACGCCTCGGTCTGTCCCTCACCGACCGAGGACACACCGGCGCGGACGATCTCGGCCATGTACGCGGCCTCGTTCAGGCCGAGTCCGATGACCGCGAAGAGGAACGCGGCGTTGAGCGTCTGGATGTCGAGCGACACGAACTGGTGCACGAACGGTATGCCGAGGTCGATCTGCTTGTAGATCGCCGGGAACAGGCCCCAGAAGACCAGCTGCACATACACGGGGGTGCCGCGGAAGATCCACAGATACACCCACGATGTGCCGCGCAACACCGGGTTCGGGCTCAACCGCATGATCGCGAGGACGACGCCGAGCACGATGGCGATGGCCATCGACAGCAGGGTCAAAGCGAGGGTGTAACCGACCCCCGACAGGATGCGCGAGTCGAAGAGATAGTTGCCGTACGTGCCCCAGCTGTAGGCCTCGTTGGTGGCGGCACCGTAGATGAACAGTGCGCCCAACACGACGATGATCACCGCCGCGACCCACTGTCCGGGACGACGGAGCGGAACCGCCTCGATCGGTTCGGGTTCGCCCGGCGGTGACGCGGCGGTGCTGTGCGGTGACGTCATGTCAGCTCACCGCGCCGTTGATGACGGAGACATCGATCATGCCCTCCTCGAGGCCCCAGTTGGCCGCGATCTCTTCGTACTGTCCGTTGTCCATCAGGTACTGCACGGCCCGCTGCAGTGCGGGCGCGAGCGGTGAACCCTTCCGCACCGGCCACCCGTACGGCGCGGAATCGAAGACCCCACCGGCGGGCTTCAGACGGTCGTCGGTGCGTTTGATCGCATAGGCCGTGACCGGTGAGTCGGCCGACATCGCGTCCACCCGGCCCAGGATCAGTGCGTTGACGGCCTCGTCCTGGCTGTCGAACCGGACCTTGTCGATCGCCGGTTTGCCCGCAGCGACGCACGCCGCGCTCTTGGCGGGAACCTCGTCGGTGTCCTCGTAGGTGGTTGTCTGCACCGCGACTCGGAGGCCGCAGGCGTTGTCGGGGTCGATCTCGTCGTCGTTGTCGCTCGCCTGCGCCCACTGCACGCCCGCGCTGTAGTAGGTCACGAAGTCGACCTGCTTCTCGCGCTCGATGGTGTCGGTGAACGACGACATCCCCAGCTGGTAGGTCCCGGCCTGCACCGAGGGGATGATGGTGTCGAACTGGGACTCCTTGTAATCGGGTACGAGTCCGAGCACCTTGCCGACGGCGTTCATCAGGTCGACGTCATAGCCGATGATCTTTCCCGACGCGTCCTTGAACTCATTCGGCTGGTACGGGATGTTGACCCCGACGATCAGGCGTCCGGTGCGCGCGATCTCCGGTGGGACCAGCGCCGCGATCTCCGGCACGGCCTCGACGTCGACGTCGATCGGGACGACCTGACCGGCGCGCTCCCGCGCTTCGTTGTCCACGCATCCGGTCACGACGACCAGGACGGCGAGCAGGACGCCGAGCCAACGAGCCACCCGCGTCACACCACTACCCTTCGTCCGGCCGATCGCACCAACTCACTGTAGTTCGCCCGCCGCACCCCGGCTCGCCACCCACCGTTCACGCGTGTAGCGAGCGCCTCACCACCTGCTCCCTGAGGAGCGGCCGGAGCTTGCGGAGGCTGCGTCACCACCTGCTCCCTGAGGAGCGGCCGGAGCTTGCGGAGGCTGCGTCACGAAGGGTCCTGGTGAGACGGGTTGCGGGACCCTTCGCGGCTCGTCGCTTGCGCTCCTCGCACCTCAGGGAGCAACGGGGGTCGTCGCTTGCGCTCCTCGCACCTCAGGGAGCAGTAATCGGCCTCCCTCCGAGCACAACGAGTTCTTTCGTAGTCCGCTCGCAGAGCTCACCGCTCGACGATCCGCCGGACCACCGCGTCGGCGAACTCGGCGGTGCTCGCCTCGCCGCCCAGGTCGCGGGTCGCGGTGTGCGCGAGCGTCTCGGCAACCGCCGAGTCGATCCGGGCACCGGCCGCGACGAGGGCCGCGTCGTCGGTCATCTGCCCGTACCTCTGAAAACCCATTGCCACAGAGGCGATCATCGCGACCGGGTTCGCGATGCCGCGCCCGGCGATGTCGGGTGCGGCACCGTGCGACGCCTGCGCCATCACGCGGGACTCCGAGCTGTTGACCGAACCGGCGATGCCCAGCGAACCGGCGAGCTCGCCGGCGAGGTCGGACAGGACGTCGCCGAAGAGGTTCTCGGTGACGAGGACGTCGAAGTCCGCGGGACGCCGAACCAGCAGGGCCGCCATGGCATCGACGTGTTGCTCGGACACCTCGATCTCGGGGAACCCGGCGGCGATGTCGCGACATGCATCCCGGAACAGGCCGGTGGTCATGCGCAGGACGTTCGCCTTGTGCACGATGGTCAACCGCGGCTGCCGGTCGGAACCCGCACGCTCGATCGCGGCGGCGCATGCGACTCGCGCGATTCGCTCCGACGCCGCGCGTGTGACGAGCCCGACCGCCAGTGCCACGTCGGGTGTCGGCATGAATTCGCCACTGCCGACCGCCATGTTGCGATCGGCGTAGAAGCCCTCGGAATTCTCCCGCACGATCAGGACATCCATGTCCGACCGGAGCGCCGGAACACCCGGAAATGCCTGGGCGGGACGGAGATTGGCGAACAGGTCGTACCGGGTTCGCAGGACCGCTCCCGGCGTGCGGTCCCCATGATCCGGCGGGTACGCCGCCGAGTCGTGGGGACCGACGATCCAGAAGCCGAGCTCGTCGAGGGCCGTCAGCGTCTCCGCGGGCACCGGATCTCCGTGCGACGTGATCGCAGACAGCCCGAAAGGTAAGTGCTGCCAACTGATCTCGATCGCCTCCGCACGAGCGGCTGCCTCGGCGATCGTCACCGCCGCCGGCACGATCTCGGGTCCGATCCCGTCCCCGACGAGGACTCCGAACTCTCTGTCCCGGTCACCCATCAGTGAGCTGCGTCGTCCCAGGAGCGGCCGAACCCGACCGACACCTCCAGCGGGACGGACAAGGTGATGGCATTGCCCATCTCTTCGCGCACAACGGCCTCGACGGCCTCCCGCTCACCCGAGGCGACCTCGATCACGAGTTCGTCGTGGACCTGGAGAAGTGTTCGCGACGTGAGCCCTTCAGCCGCGAGGCGCTTGTGGACGTTGATCATCGCGACCTTGATGATGTCGGCGGCGGTGCCCTGGATGGGAGCGTTGAGCGCCATCCGTTCCGCGGACTGCCGGCGCTGCCAGTTGTCGCTGTTCAGATCGGGCAGATACCGCCGGCGACCGAACAGTGTTGCGGTGTACTCGTTTCGGCGGGCCTCGGCGACCACGTCGTGCAGATAATCGCGCACCCCGCCGAACCGCGCGAAGTACGCCTCCATCTGCTCCTTGGCCTCGTCGCGGCTGATCTTGAGCTGGGCGGCGAGCCCGAATGCGCTGAGCCCGTAAGCGAGTCCGTACGACATGGCCTTCACCCGGTGGCGCATCTCGGTGGTGACCTCGTCGATCGGCACCCCGAAGGCCCGTGACCCGACGAAGTTGTGGAGGTCTTCCCCGGTGTTGAAGGCCTCGATGAGGCCGGCGTCCTCCGACAGGTGGGCCATGATCCGCATCTCGATCTGGCTGTAGTCGGCGGTCATGAGGCAGTCGTAGGGCACACCGGTCGCGGTGTCGGCGCCGACGATGAAGCCCCGCCTGATCTCGCGGCCCGCCTCGGTACGCACCGGGATGTTCTGCAGATTCGGTTCGGTGGACGAGAGGCGTCCCGTCGCGGCGATCGTCTGATTGAACGTCGTGTGAATACGTCCGTCGTCCGCGACCGACTTCAGCAGCCCGTCGACAGTGACCTTCAGCCGCGTCGCGTCGCGGTGCTCGAGGAGGTGTGCGAGAAAGGGATGCTCGGTCTTCTCGTACAACGACTGCAACGCGTCGGCGTCGGTGGTGTAGCCGGTCTTGGTCTTCTTCGTCTTCGGCATGTCCAGCTTGTCGAAGAGAATGGTCTGCAACTGCTTCGGCGAACCGAGGTTGATCTGTTCTCCGATGACCTCGTAGGCCGCCTCGGCCGCGGCGCGGATCCGGTCGGCGAACATCCGCTCGAGGGCACCGAAATGGTCGACGTCGACGGCGATGCCCGCGGCCTCGGCATCGGCGAGCACGAACGACAGCGGCAGTTCCATCTCGGTGAGCAGCGGTTTGGAGTCGATCCGGTCCAGTTCCGTGTCGAGCGTGTCGGCGAGTTCCTGGACCGCCCGCGCCTCGAGCATGTGCTGTTCGGCCACCCGCCCGTCCGAATCGTCGTCGAGCAACGACATCTGGCCGTCGCCCGGGCCGCCGTCGGCGCGCAGTTCACGACGCAGGTAGCGCAGCGCGAGGTCGTCGAGGTTGAACGTCCGTTGTCCCGGTCGGACCAGGTAGGCGGCGAGCGAGGTGTCGCTGGTGACACCGTCGAGTTTCCAGCCGCGTGAGCGCAGTGCGTGTACGGCCCACTTCGCCTCGTGAACCGCCTTCGGCGCGGTCGGGTCGGCGAACCAATCCCCCAGTGCCGCCTCGTCTTCGGGATTCAGCGCGGTCACGTCGACATACGCCGACGTCCCGTCGGCGGCCGCGATCGCCACCCCGGTCGGGTCCGCGCCGACCACGACATGCGGGGCGGTGACGGCGAGACCGACGCGACCGGTGCGCGCATGTTCGGTCAGCCATCCGGCGACCTCACCGGCACCCAGGACCGCACCGTCGAGATCGAAACCTGCTTCCGCCTCGGGTTCGACAGAACTCAACGTCGAGAAGAGACGGTCCCGCAACACCCGGAATTCCAGGTCGTCGAACAGCTGGTGGATACGGTCCCGGTCCCACCCCACCATGGCCAGGTCGTCGGGAGACGTCGGCAGCTGCATGTCCCGGACGAGCTCGGTGAGCTGCCGGTTGGTCTGCACCGACGCCAGATGCGCGCGTAACGCGTCGCCGACCTTGCCCTTGACCTCGTCGACGTGATCGACGAGGGCCGCGAGCGACCCGTACTCGCGGATCCACTTCGAGGCGGTCTTCTCCCCGACCCCGGGGATACCCGGCAGGTTGTCGCTGGGGTCACCGCGCAGCGCGGCGTAGTCGGGGTACTGGGTGGGGGTGAGACCGTACTTCTTCTCGACCTCCTCGGGCGTGAACCGCGTGAGGTCCGAGACACCCTTGCGCGGATAGAGCACCGTGGTGGAGGCGTCGACGAGCTGCAGCGAGTCGCGGTCACCGGTGACGATCAGGACCTTGTATCCGTCCTCACGCGCCCGGGTCGCCAGGGTCGCGATGATGTCGTCGGCCTCGTAACCCTCGATGGCCAACACCGAGACACCCAGCGCGTCCAGGACCTCTTTGGTGAGATCGACCTGGCCGTTGAACTCGTCCGGGGACTTGGACCGCTGCGCCTTGTACTCCGGATACATCTCTGACCGGAACGTCTTGCGTGAGACGTCGAAGGCCGCGGCGATGTGCGTGGGCTCCTCATCGCGCAGCAGGTTGATCAGCATCGAGGTGAAGCCGTAGACGGCGTTGGTCGTCTGCCCCGAATGGGTTTTGAAGTTCTCCGCCGGGAGCGCGAAGAACGCCCGGTACGCCAGGGAGTGCCCGTCGAGCAGCATCAACACCGGCTGCTTGGTCTTGCCCTTGGCGCCGGGTGCCGCCTTGCCCGTCGATCCGGTGGCCTTGGCTGGGGTCGTTGCCGGGGAACTCTGCGCTGGACTCACAATCGCCGAGTCTAGTGACCGCCCCCGACACAGCCTGCCGGACTCCTCACACTCGGCCTCTCACGGGAGGGGCCGGTACATGGACCACACCTTGGGGCCGTCGAGCGGCAGTTCGAACTCCTCGGTCACGCTGAACCCGAAACGCTCGTAGAGCGGCACGTTGCGGACGTTCGAGCACTCGAGGTAGGCGGGTCCGTCGATCTGCTCGAGTCGATGCCCCAGGAGAGACGTGCCCACCCCGACCCCGTGCACCGGCGCCCCGATCTGACCGAGGTACCAGTGCGGCTCCTTGGGACGTCGTTTGCCGAACTCCTCCTCGAGCTTCATCCCGCGGCTCATCCGCGAGCCCATCGCCCGGAAGAAGCCGACCATCGACACCATCTGCGACAGGGCCGAGACCTTGTGGCCCGGGGGATCCCAGGCGGCGGCACCGACCGGTTGCCCGTCACGCATCGCGAGATCGAGCGTCGAATTCGGGCCGTGGCTGTACTTGAGCAGGGTGCGGAACATGATGAGATGCCGCGCCGTGTCGGGCTGCATCCAGACCGTCACCGGGTCGTCGGCGAAGGCCTGTGCCAGCAACGAAGCGGCGAGTTCGACGTCTGTGGTGGTGGACACGCTGACCGGGACCATCGGACCAGCGTACGACCCGGATCGGGTCTCCGACAGCACATCGCGACTTCCCGACTGGGCAGCGTCGAGGAGAAGTTACCTCCGGGAAACGTCGTTGTCGCCACGTGGTGACGACGCTGGCGCTAATGTCCCGCAGGGTGACATCGCAACGCGCCGGCACCGCGCCGCAGACGCCGCCACGATGCGCTCTCGACGACCGTCCCGATCGCGAGAGCCATCCGTCTGGCCACCTTCCACCGATGCGCCGGTCGGCGATCGCGATGCTGGTGTTTCTCGCCGCGTCGATGCTGTTCGGGCTGTTCGGCGCCTCCCCGGCCGCGGCCGCGCCCGGCGACTCGGTCCGCGTCTTCGGCGTGCTGCGCAACGGTACGGACAAGGTCGCCGGCGTCGAACTCGAGGCCAAGGACGCATCCGGAACCGTTGTCGGCACCGCGACCTCGTCGGCCACGGGTGCGTGGTCCATCAACGTGCCACCCGGCCAGTACACGATCGTCATCAACACCGACTCACTCCCCGACGGCGTCGAGGTCCAGAAGGCGGAGCTGCCCGTCGACGTCAGCGGTGGCACCGCGCGACCGGTCATCTTCTCCTTCGGCGATGTCCGCACCGGCACCGAGGTGTCGGCAGTCTCCGAACTGACACGGCTGGCCATCGACGGCATACGCTTCGGCCTGATCATCGCGATCACCGGCGTCGGTCTCAGCCTCATCTTCGGCACGACCGGACTGACGAACTTCGCGCACGGCGAGTTGGTGACACTCGGCGCGGTGATCGCATGGGTGATCAACGTCAAGCTCGGCGTCCAGCTGATCCCGGCGACGATCCTGGCGGTGATCGTCGGTATCGGTATCGGCATCCTCAACGAGCTCGGTCTGTGGAGACCGTTGCGAAGACGACGAACCGGGCTGATCGCCATGCTCGTCGTGTCGATCGGCCTGTCGCTGGTGCTTCGCTACCTGATCCTGATCTTCTTCTCCGATCGCGCCGAACCGTTCGACGACTATCAGGCGCAGACCCAGATCGGCTCGGGCCCCTTCGCGATCACACCGGTCAACCTGGCCTGCATCATCATCAGCATCGTGGTCCTGCTCGGCGTCGCACTGCTGTTGCAGCGCACCAGGATCGGCAAGGCCATGCGAGCGGTCGCCGACAACAAGGATCTCGCCGAGTCGTCGGGTATCGACGTCGACCGGGTCATCTTGTTCGTGTGGGCCCTGGCGGGCGGTCTGGCCACACTCGGCGGCGTGATGTTCGCGCTCTCCGAGCTCGGCGGCCGGGTGCAGTGGGAGATGGGCTTCAAACTGCTCCTGCTGATGTTCGCCGGCATCACACTCGGCGGTCTCGGCACGGCCTACGGCGCACTGCTCGGGTGTGTCATCGTCGGTCTGCTGGTCCAGTTGTCGACCTACATCCTCAGTCCGGACCTGAAATACATCGGCGGGCTGCTGATCCTGATCATCATCCTGACCATCCGGCCCCAGGGCATTCTCGGATCTCGAGCGAGGATCGGCTGACCCATGGACATCATCTCAGCGCTCCAGATAGCGATCGCCCAGCTGATCGGCCCGTCGGCGATCTTCTACGCCCTGCTGGCCATCGGCCTGAACCTGCACTTCGGCTACGCCGGCCTGCTCAACTTCGGCCAGATCGCCTTCGCACTGCTCGGCGGATACGGCGTCGGGATCATGGCGGTGAACTACGACCAGCCGTTGTGGCTCGGCGCCATCATCGGCATCGCCGCGGCCGGGATGCTGGCCGTGGTGCTCGGCCTCCCGACCCTGCGTCTGCGCGCGGACTACCTGGCAATCGTCACCATCGCCGCATCGGAGATCCTGCGTCTGGTCTTCCGTTCGACGTCGACCGACGATTTCACCCGCTCCACCAACGGCATCTACGGATACGCGGGCAGCTTCTTCTCCATCAGCCCGTTCGACAACGGCAAGCAGTACTCGTTCCTCGGGGTCAAGTTCCTCGGCGGCGACCTGTGGTCGATGGTGGTCGGCTGGATCGTCGTCGGCCTGCTGTGTGTGATGGTGTACCTGCTCGTCCGCAGTCCGTGGGGCCGCGTCCTCAAGGCGGTACGCGAGGACGAGGACGCCGCCCGCTCGCTGGGTAAGAACGCGTACTTCTACAAGATGCAGGCCCTGGTACTCGGCGGTTGCATCGGCGGCCTCGCGGGTGTCTTCAATGCCTTTGCAACGCAGTCGATCAATCCCGACTTCTATTCGACCGCACAGACCTTCTTCGCCTACGGCGCGCTGATCCTCGGCGGGGCGGCGACGGTGTTCGGCCCGGTGCTCGGTGCCATGCTGTTCTGGTTCCTCCTCGCCGTGCCCGACGCACTGCTGCGGCAGGCCACGTCCGGCGACGACCCGCTGTTGAATCTGTCCGCGCAGCAGGTCGGCGCATTCCGCTACGTTCTGCTCGGTCTGGCGATCATCCTGATGATGGTGTTCAGACCGCAGGGCCTGCTCGGGAACAAGAGGGAGGTGCAGCTCGATGCCTGACGACTCCGCCTACACGGGTACTGCGGCCATCCGGGCGACGCGCCGGGACCTCACCGCGTTGTCGGCCGCGGAGCGTGCCCAGCTGTTCGCCGGCGTTGCCGCCGAGTCGGGTTCGCCCAAACCCGATCCGATCATCGTGGTGGACAACATCTCCCGCACTTTCGGCGGCATCAAGGCGGTGCAGGTCGATCATCTCGAGGTGCAGCGCGGCGCCATCACCGGCCTCATCGGCCCCAACGGCGCGGGCAAGACCACCTTCTTCAACCTGATCACCGGCTTCGACAAGCCCGACTCCGGCACGTGGTCGCTCAACGGCGACTCCCTGGGCCGGATGGTTCCGCATCAGGTGGCCCGCCGCGGCATGGTGCGCACCTTCCAGCTCACGAAGGCTCTCGCGAAACTGACTGTGCTGGACAATGTCCGGCTCGGCGCAACCGGGCAGCGGGGCGAGCATTTCCTCGCCGCACTCGCGCCCTGGGTGTGGCGCAGACAGGAGGCCGAGGTCACCGAACGCGCACACGAGTTGCTCCGGCGCTTCAAGCTCGACGCCAAGGCCGACGATTTCGCCGGCTCCCTGTCGGGCGGGCAACGCAAGCTGCTGGAGATGGCGCGCGCGCTGATGACCGACCCCGAGATCGTGATGCTCGACGAGCCCATGGCCGGTGTCAACCCGGCCCTCACCCAGAGTCTGCTCGAACACATCAAGTCGTTGCGGGACGAAGGGGTCACGGTCGTCTTCGTCGAACACGACATGGACGTCATCCGCGACATCAGCGACTGGGTCGTCGTGATGGCCCAGGGTCAGATCATCGCCGAGTCGCTCCCGGATCGGTTGGGCGACAACGACGCCGTCGTCGACGCGTACCTCGGCGGGCACCACGACCAGGCCCTCGAGTTCGACGACCAGGGTCGGCCGGTGGGCGCCACCGCCGTACTCGCCGAGAAGGTCGAGGCGGCCATCGAGGCGACGCTGGAGGACGGCGGGGATCTCTCGGAGGTCACCGAACTGCCCCCCACGACCCCGGACACGAAGAAGGACGGACGATGAGCACCGACCCCGGTCCCGGACAGCTGACGCCCGCGCAACTCGCGGCCACCGCCGAGGAGCACCGCAAGCTGGCCGGCAACGCCCTGATGCGGGCCGACGACATCACCGCCGGCTACCTGCCCGGCATCAACATCCTCGAGGAATGCAACTTCTACCTCGGTGACGGGGAGATCGTCGGGATCATCGGCCCCAACGGTGCCGGGAAGTCGACGCTGTTGAAGACCCTGTTCGGACTGATCCCGGTGCGCAAGGGTTCGGTGACCCTCCGTGGCGACGACATCACCTCGGCCAAGGCCCATGTTCTCGTCGACAAGGGTGTCGGTTACGTCCCGCAGACACAGAATGTGTTCCCCGCGTTGACGATCGAGGAGAATCTCGAGATGGGCGTCTATCTGCGGCCCAAGACCTTCGCCAAGCGGTTCGACTTCGTGTCCGAACTCTTCCCGCTGCTCTCGGAACGGCGAAAGATCAAGGCAGGTGCGCTGTCCGGCGGCGAACGGCAGATGGTCGCGATGGGCCGTGCGCTGATGATGGACCCGGCGGTACTGCTACTCGACGAGCCGTCGGCCGGTCTGTCCCCGATGTTCCAGGACGAGGTGTTCATCCGCTGCAAGGCGATCAACGCCACCGGCGTCTCGATCATCATGGTCGAGCAGAACGCCCGGCGGTGCCTGCAGATCTGCGACCGCGGGTATGTCCTCGACCAGGGCCGCAACGCCTACACCGACACCGGCCGCAACCTGGCCACCGACCCCAAGATCATCGAGCTCTACCTCGGCACGCTCGCGGGCAGCTCCGAGAAGAACTGAGGTCATAGGCCCGTCCCGACGGCACTTCCCCCCGCCGACCGCACCGACGACGAGACCCCCGGCCGAAGCCGGGGGTCTCGTCGTGTGCGGGTCTTACTGCGCCGCGACCGAGACGTACTTGCGCGTCGGGGTGAGCAGCTTGTTGGCGTCGTCGAACTCCAACACACCGTACGAGCCGACACTCGGCTCACCGGCTGCGTTGAACGCCAGGTTGCCGGTCTTGCCGACGTAGGCGATCGTCTTGCCACCGTTCAGCAGGTCCAGGCAGGCCTGGTAGGAGTCGCAGTTCTCCTCGCCGTTGGTCACCCCGATGATGTTTGCCGCGATCGCGCGGCCGTCGGTCGACTTGGCCGCGGTGGCCGCGAGAGCACTCAGCACCGTGGCGTCGTAACTCTCACCCGAGTAGTTGAAGTCGATGAGATCGCCGTCGACCTCCTTCAGGGCCGCCTGGAAGTCACCGCTGGTCTGGGTGAGCGGCGTGGTGCCCTTCATACCTGCGAGCAGGCCCGGACCGACAGCCTCACCGAGGGCGTTGCCCATGTTGCCGTCGACACCGTAGACGAGCTTGCCGTCGCTCGGGCCGATGCCCACCTCGTGCATACGGGTGATGATCTTGGCGCTCTCCTCGAAACCGATGACCGCGATGCCGTCCGGGTTGAAGTTCTTCACCTGATCGACCTCGGCGTTGAACGACTGGGCGTTCGGGTCGTAGATGATCTTCTGGATCTGGTCGGCCGGGACACCCGCGGCCTCGAGATCGCGAACGGTGTTGTCGGCCAGTCCGGTTCCGTACGGGTCGTTGAGCGCGAGGATCGACACGCGCTGCACGCCGTCCTCGGCCATCGTCTGCGAGAGCGCCTGCGCCTGGAGGGTATCCGCCGGTGCGGTGCGGAAGTACTGCCCCTTGTCCTCGTAGCAGGTGAATTCGTCGGAGGTGTTGGCGGGCGAGAACATGACCGCACCCGCGTTGGCGACCTTGTCGATCACCTTCAACGACACCGAGGACGACGCGGCACCGATGATCACCTGCGTTCCGGCGCTGAGTTCGCGGTCGACGGTGGCGTTGGCCGTGTCTGTCGTGGTGTCTCCGGAGTCACCGGTGACCAGCTCGACGGGTTGATCGAGAACCCCGCCGGCGGCATTGATGTCCTTGATCGCGAGCTCCACGCCCGCCTCCATGGGCGGTCCGAGGAAGGCCAGGGAACCGGTCGCCGGAAGCAGGGTGCCGACCTTGAGTGCGGCCGTGCTCGCCGGGCCGGGGACAGCCTTGGGCGGGTTGCACGCCAGCTTCTGCGCGAGGCCGAGGCCCGGAGGTGCGGGGGTCGACTCGACGGCGGCACTCGACGACGCCTCGGAACCGCCGTCGGAACCCGAATCTGAACTGCTACAGCCCGCGATCACCAGCGTCGCCGCCGCGGTCACGACCACTGCCCCGCTCCTCAAAAAGCGTACGGACATCGATGCTCTCCTTGCGTCTGGCCTCTGCGTTCGGCGGTCGGCCGGTGCGTTCGGCGTTTGTCACGAAGGCGGCGCATCGCCGAAGGGCGAACCGCGCCTCGCAGGAGAAAAGCTAGCGCGATCTTGTTGCGGCTGCGTAAAGACAGTGAAACTGGTTTGCGCGCAGAGGCATTGCGTCGTCCAGGGGTTCTGGATCAGTCGCTGCCGAGCGTCTCGACGACAACCTGCGCAACGGCTTTCATGGTGGTCCGGCGGTCCATGGCCGCGCGCTGTATCCATTTGAAGGCCTCTGGTTCGGACAGAGCCTGCTTCTCCATCAGCAGGCCCTTGGCCCGCTCCACGAGCTTGCGGGTCTCCAGCCGCTCGTTCATGGTCGCGACCTCGCGCTCGAGCTGTTTGAGCTCCTGGTAGCGACTCACCGCCACCTCGATGGCCGGCACCAGATCGGCCTTCGTGAACGGCTTGACGAGATAGGCCATGGCGCCGGCGTCGCGCGCCTTGTCGATGAAGTCGCGCTGGCTGAACGCGGTCAGCATGACGACCGGGGCGAGTCGCTTCTCGGCGATCTCGGTCGCGGCATCGATACCGTCGCGCACCGGCATCTTGATGTCCATGATGACGAGGTCGGGCGACAGCGACTCGGTCAGTTCCACCGCGACCTGCCCGTTCGGCGCTTCCCCGACGACCTCGTACCCCTCTTCGCGGAGCATCTCGATCAGGTCCATCCGGATCAAGGAATCGTCCTCGGCCACCAGCACGCGGTGTGTTGTCGTGGTCTCACCGGCTGCGGTCGTCGCACTGTCGGTCACCGTCACCATCCCCTCCTCCACGTCGCTGACGCCACGTCTGTGTGCACGCAGAGTACCGGTTGGCAGGCCGCTCGGCCGATCATCTAGAGTTGGTTCCCGGCGCGGGCAACCCGCGCACTGGCCCCCGTAGCCCAATTGGCAGAGGCAACGGATTCAAAACCCGTCCAGTGTCAGTTCGAGTCTGACCGGGGGCACGTAGCTCACATGTTCAAAGGTGGTTTCCGGGTTCTCGTCCTTGCCATGCACAGATGACGCATGGCAGACGCATGACACCCGATCTCCCCGCCTCAGTCTTTTGCCTCTCCGACCGACAGGTAATCACCCTTCCCTGTTTCGCTTCGTCTCCGTCGGTGTAAACGCCGACTGGAAAACACCCGTATGGACCCGATTCCCGATTCAAACCCGGCGCGATTCATGTCGTCTAACGCCATGCTCATAGATTGTCCTCTCACTGATGAGCACTGGACTTACACAGACCATCTGACACCCCCGCCCTAGGACGTCGCAGATTTCGACACCACACAGCTCGACGGCGTCGGTAATTGTCATGCCGAGCTCATCGAGCAACTGTTGGGCGCCGCTGACGAAGTGGCGCAGTGCGTCGTCGCTGGCGGGTAGCACACCAGTGGTGAACACCGTCACGTCCCGGGTGGGGATGAAGTACGGTGCGCCTCGCATCGCCCAGGTTTGCAGCAGTATTCGGTCCTCCACAGCCGCTGCGACCATGTTTGCCGTCACGCCGTGCACCCTCGCGTGCAGCGACAGAAGCGCAGATCCTGGTGGGCTGTTCTGGATGCCGCATCGTGCACTGCCCGCGACAATACCATTGTCTCCCAGACGATTTGCCAACCCGTGCGCGGACAACCGATACGCGATCACCTGCTCCGCCGAGACACTGTCAGCCACGCCGCACACTCACCGATCGGACGCACTCGTAGGTTCTGTTGTCGAGCGATCGACGAGTGCGTGACGAACGAAGCGGACGACTGTCACCACCAGGGCGAGCACGGTGCCCGCGATGGCCACGATGAGCACCGTGCGCGTGAGCGTCGTCCACGGCACGGTGGACTCATCGGCGAAGTCGAACGGGAAGACCTGCCAGAGACGGATCAGGGCCACGAGGGTGATCGCATCGGAGACCACTTCGCCGATGGCTTTCAGCGGCGGCGGGTCGGCGATGAGGTACACCGCGTTGACGACGATTCCCGCTACCAGTGCCGCAATAAGCCAGCCGAGCACATCGCCTGTTTCCTCGGTGAGGAACGGGACCGTATCCCAGCCCGGCCATCGCACCAGCAACCCGAGGAGGGCGCCGTCGACGACCAGAGTGGCCAGATAGCCGAACCGGCGGCGGCCGGATGCCGGTGAGACTGTCGAACTGAGAGCCATGTGGGCCTCCTTCTGTGCTGGAGCGTCGCACGGAGATGACGTCGAGCCTGCTTGTCGTCGGCGAAGAGCCGGTGTGACTCGGTCCGGAACCGTGACAGAGTGCGACGAGGATTGGCGCGCGCACGTCACCAAGTCCAGTTGAACCCATGCGCAGTTGAGACGCCCGAGTCCAAAGTCCCTAACCACGACCCTCGAGGGTCGCACCGTGTGCCCCGGACGGCGGCACGGTCACGACTTCAGACATAGGTGACCTTCGCCCCTCCTCGCCGTGTCTGTCGACATCGATGATGGACATTGGAGCAGACCACGCACCACGAACGGACATGCCGATGGCCACGACCTCTTCGATGGATCGTCGCATCGGCTGGAAACGATCGCTCGCTGTCTTTTTCACCGCACTCACCGCGCTGCTGGCCTACGCGGGGGCGGTGGGACTGGCCGGGGGTGGCACCGACTTCGGGCCGACGGTCAATGCGCGCCTTCCCTGGCACAGTCCGGTGCTGGCCGGGATCGGGTTGGCGCTACTGGTCGGACTCCCGATGACGGTCGCAGCCTGGCTTTTACATAACAATCAACGCTCCGACACGGCGATGATCTCGATCTTTGCCGGAGGATGGTTGATCGGATGGATCGGCGTGCAACTCGCCGTGATCCGCACGCTCAATCCGTTGCAGGCCGCCTGCGTCGGCGTCGGAGCCGTCCTGATCGGACTCGGCATGTCCGTGCGTCACGAGCTCGGCTCCCGCACCCGCCCACGACCGTGATCTCGCAACTAGGAGGGACGATTCGATGAAGGACACTGTCGGTACTGCCTTCGGTACGTCGTTGACGATCCTGCATTACCTCCCGGTTCCAGGACCCGTCGTCACCGACGTCCTTGCGGGCAGTGTGCCGATGCGGGTCGCGTCCCGTTGTTGAGGACGCGTCTTGGCGGCACCGAATGATGACGCGAGTCGACGAGCAGACGATCCGCATCGCGAGACGGCGTCGATCGACATCGAGGACGCCGGTGGCGCCTCGGCCCCGGCCAGTCTGGCGGTGACCCTCTCGATGCCGATGGGCGGCACGCTCATGCGATTCCTCGCCCGGGTCAGGGACGCCGAAGGCGAAGCGACCGGAGAGGTACTGCGCAGCGCCACCTAGGCGAGACCATCCCGGTCGGCACGGTGATGGCAACCTTCTATGAACCGGGTGAGGCGGCATGCGACGCGGCGCAACCCCGTCCCGGCGAAGCGACGTCGCCGGAGGCGGCCATCCATGCCCAACCAGAGCCCGCCCAGCCAGAGCCCGCCCCGGAGATGGCTCGGGCATCTCCGTCGACCGGGCCGCGCCCCGGGCTCCGGCGGCGTCCACGAAGCCGGTAGGCCCCTACACCGGCCCGGGCGTGCGGAGCCGAGTGCGCATCTCCCCCGCAGCCGCCCGTCGCGCGCGAGAACTCGCCGTCGATCCCGGTCGTGTCCGGGGAACCGGACCTGATGGCGCGATCACTCTCGACGACGTCGAGCATTGTCGCCCGGATGAGCCCGACAGACGCGCGAGTGACATGCGCCGGACGATCGCGGCCGCGATGAGTCGTTCCAAACGAGAGATCCCGCACTACTACCTCGCCGAGACGATCCCGATGGAAGCGGCGACGAGATGGTTGTCCGAACGCAAAGCCCGACGTCCCGTGGAGGAACGGATCCTCTCCGCGGTTCTCTTCCTCAAGGCGGTGGCACTGGCCGCGCAGAGGTACCCGGAGATGAACGGATTCTGGCGCGACGACGATTTCACACCGCAAGCACGCGTTCACGTGGGTGTGGCGATCGCCTTGCGGCGAGGCGGATTGATCGCCCCTGCCATTCACGACGTGACGGACAAATCACTCGACGCCCTGCAGGCCGACCTGATCGATCTGGTGGCCCGTGCCCGTAGCGGCCGACTTCGCAGCTCGGAATTCACGGACTCGACGATAACCGTGACCAATCTCGGCGACAACGGCGTCGAGACCGTGTTCGGCGCGATCTATCCGCCGCAGGTCGCGCTGGTCGGCACCGGAACGATGACCTATCGACCCTGGGTGATCGACGGCGAGATGCGCCCTGTGCCGCTCGTCAACACGTCACTGTCGGCCGACCATCGAGCCAGCGACGGGCGCCAGGGCGCACGATTTCTCTGCGCCGTCCGAGAACTGCTGCAACAACCAAACGAGCTTTGAGGAGCACTCATGGACGACGAGACGATCACCACGGCGGTCGTGGACGCTCTGCTCGCGGTAGCACCAGAACTGTCCAGGGAGAGCATCTCGGTCGATGAGCCGATACGCGAAATCGCCGAACTGGACTCGGTCGACTGGCTGAGCTTCTTGACGGGCATCAAGAAGCGGCTCGAGATCGAAGTGCCCGAGAACGACTATGCCACTTTGCAAACCGTCACCGACGTCGTTCGGTACGTGAAGGGAATCCCGCGATGAACTCGCCGATGACGATACCCCAGTTGTTCGCGACCGTCGCGAGGCCGGACGGGTCCTCGCCGAACTCTTGTCCGGATTCCACGATCACGACGACGTCGTCGTCCTCGCATTGGCGCGTGGCGGGGTTCCGGTCGCGTTCGAGGTGGCATCGGCTCTGCGACTACCGTTGGATGTGTTCGTGGTTCGCAAGCTCGGACTGCCAGGCCACGAGGAGTTCGCCTTCGGCGCAATCGCTTCCGGCGGGCGCATCGTCCTCAACGACGACGTGGTGAGGGCAGGTCGAGTCACTCACGAACAGTTGCGACGGGTGATCGAACGGGAGACCCGCACCCTCGAAGATCGAGAGAGCCGGTACCGGGGTGTTCGCGCGCCGGTGGAGATCGCCGGCACGACGGTCATCCTCGTCGACGACGGGCTCGCGACCGGGGCCAGTATGCGGGCGGCGGTCAGTGCCCTCCGGGAACGAGAGCCTTCTGCGGTGGTCATCGCGGTTCCGGTCGCCCCCGAATCGACCTGTCGTGAGCTCGCCGAGTCGGTTGACGAAGTCGTGTGCGCATCCATGCCGACCCCGTTCGCGGCGGTAGGCCAGTCGTACCGGGCCTTCCCTCAGGTCACCGACGACGAGGTCCGAACTCTGCTGTCCACATCCACCACCTCGCCGCCGACGCAACTTCCGGATGAACAGACTCTTGCGGTCGTCGTCACTCGATCGGCAGTCGAGTGCACCGACGGCGTCCCGCCGGATGCCGTACTCGACGACTTCGTGGGGGACGCCCGATTCGTGCTGATAGGTGAGAGCTCCCACGGCACCGAAGAGTTCTACGAGTCCCGCGCCCGCATCACTCAGTGACTCATCGAGAACAAGGGCTTCAAGGCCGTGGCTGCGGAGGCGGACTGGCCGGACGCCCACCGGGTGAACCGATGGCTTCACGGCGAGGGATCGGATGGCTCTGCCGACGAGGCACTTTTAGGGTTTGATCGGTTCCCGGCCTGGATGTGGCGAAACACCGTCGTGCGAGATTTCCTCGACTGGCTGCACCGATACAACGCCGGCCGGCCCGAGGGTGACGAACGCGTCGGCTTCTACGGGCTCGACCTCTACAGTCTGCACCGCTCCATGCAGGACGTGACCGCATACCTGGACACTGTCGATCGCGAGGCAGCACGGCGCGCTCGGGCTCGGTACGCATGTTTCGACCACTCCACGGCCGCAGATGGGCAGGCCTACGGTTACGCCGCCGCGTTCGGCGCGGGCCAATCGTGCGAGCGCCAGGTCGTCACCCAGCTGGTCGACATGTACGCCGCGACCTTGGATCGAATTCGCAGCGACGGCACGGCGGCTCAGGACGAACTGTTCTGCGCTCGACGAAACGCCTTCGCGGTGCGAGGTGCAGAGTCGTACTACCGCAACATGTTCCGCAGTCGGGTCACGTCATGGAACATCCGTGACCGCCACATGGCAGAGACTCTGGAAGCACTCGCCGAGCACCTGACGACGAGATCGGCGGTTCCAGCGAAGATCGTGGTATGGGCACACAACTCGCACGTGGGGGACGCGCGGGCTACCGAAGTCGGGGCCGATGGCCAGCTGACTCTGGGACAACTGGTTCGCGAGAAGTACGGACAACGCTGCCGGATCCTGGGATTCTCGACTTACCAGGGAACCGTCACGGCCGCCGATGAATGGGGAGGAACTCCACGACGCATGACGACCCTCCCCGCCCTCCCCGGAAGCATCGAAGAAGTCTTCCATCGGGCGCCCATGCGATCGTTCTTCCTGTCGTCGCAGTCGGCCGGAGCAGCCGAGGCGGTCGACTCGATTCGCCTGGCTCGCGCGATCGGCGTGGTCTATCTGCCCGACACGGAACGCCAGAGCCACTACTTTCACGTGCGCGTCCCCGAACAATTCGACGCGTACATCCATCTTGATCAGACGCGGGCGCTACGACCACTCGAACCGCTGGGCTCCTGGGACGACAGCCAGCACCCGGAGACATATCCGACCGGCCTGTGACCGACAGAGGCCAGAGATCTCCGCTCGGAAAGGACCGTGACACATGCCCGTACCAGAACCCGTGCCCTGGCCGCGCGCATTGATCATGCTCGCGCAGTGCGCCCTCGATGTGGCGCGCTCGCTGTGGCAACGACGCCTGCACCAACCGCTCGGTGACCTCGGCCGGGTCATCAGCTTTGCCGACGGAACCGAGGCCGTGGTGTACCGCGAAACCGTCCGCGACGACGACCCGATTACCGAGCCGGTGAACCTCATCGTCGGCTTCCGGCTACGGGCGGTGGGCGGCAACAGTCTGGCACACAGATTCTTTCGCGTGGAAAGTGTATGCAACACCGTCCTGTTCGCAGGGTTCGACGGATTCGTTTCGAAACTGTGGATGACCGCCGACGGAAACAACGTCTATCGCGGTGTGTACGAGTGGGACGGATACGACAGCTCGGTCGACTATGTCAACGTCCTGTGGTGGCCACTCATGGCGGTCAGTGAACGGGATTCGATCCGCTACCACGTCATCGACGACAGCACCCGAGGCAGCCTCTTGTCGGGTGTGCACACCGAAGCGGGCGGGCGCGAGTGGTGGCGGCCGACGGTATGACAAGGTCCGGTCTTCTGAGAGGTCGCAAGCGCACACTCACTCAGTGGCCGTCATCTGACTGGGCAGACCTTCGGTCGGCGAGGATTTGTTCGGTCCATCGGTCGATGTCGTCCCAGTCCCGGGCATCGCCGTATCGGCCACCCATGAGGCGGAAGACAACTCGTCCCAGACCGGGCCAGTCACCCGGGGATATGGCGCCGGCGAAGGCGCGGTGGCCACGCAACGCGCCCGTGTGCTCCATGGCCGCAACCGCACGTGGAACCGGTGTCCGAGGACGCAACCACCGTGCGACCAGAGGTGACAGGAATGTCGATGTCGCACCGATGGACGAGACCGAGAACGCCCACACCGGCGCGGGCGCGGCCTCGGCCAGCGAATCGGCGAGATGCTCGGCGGCGGGCAGCCATTGGCCATTGTGAATCGCGCTGCCGACGACCAGGCGCTCTGCCCGGTCAGGCGTATGGTCACCGCGAAGCGGCCAGAGCTCCACCGAGTCCCCGCCGGCGCGCAAACCTCCGGCAATTCGTTGCGCCACACCCTCGGTGGCACCGTGGGCACTGTCGAACGCGATCACAGTGTGCACGGTGCTGACTCCGACCCACGGGTGCGTGCAGCGGGGACAGCCGCGCGGTCCACCGCGCCAGTCACGTCCGCACCGTCTCCGCCGATGCTCGGGTGTGAATGCGCGCGCATCTCACGGGATAGAAACGCGTCGAGATCGGCGAGCGAGGACATCAACGGTGCCGGAAACACCACTGTCGTGTTCTTCTCGACCCCGATCTCGATCAGGGTCTGCAGGCTGCGAAGCTGTAATGCGATCGGGTGGTCGGCCATGGTCTTCGCTGCGGTGGAGAGTTGATGCGCAGCGACGGCTTCGCCTTCCGCTGCGATGATCTTCGCGCGCTTCTCGCGCTCTGCCTCCGCCTCGCGTGCCATCGCGCGTTGCATCCCCCCGGGTAGCTGGATGTCCTTGAGCTCGACCAGACGGACCTCGACGCCCCATTCCTGCACGGTCATCTCGAGGATTCGCCGGATGTCGTCATTGATGGTGTCGGTATGCGCCAGTGCATCGTCGAGCGAATGTCGGCCGACCACCTTGCGCAGGGTGGTCTGGGCGATCTGGTTGATCGCCGCATGGACGTCCTCGACCTCCACCACCGCCTTCACCGGGTCGACCACTCGGTAGTAGGCCACCGCCGAGATGTCCACACTCACGTTGTCGCGGGTGATGATTCCCTGCGATTGGATCGGCATGGTGACGACACGCATCGACACCCTGATCATTCGGTCGGCGAGGGGGATGATCACACGTAGACCCGGATCACGGGTGCCCGCCAGTTTGCCGAAGCGCAGCACGACTCCGCGTTGATACTCCGACACGATCCGGACCGCGGTGATCGCGACGATCACGATCACCACTGTCACGCAGGCGATCACGACCCACGAGGTTGTCGTCATGGTCCCGCTCCCCTCTCGGAGGTTCGACCACCAGTAGAAGCGATGACGAGAGGCGTCGATAGGGCCGACCGGCTTGGAACCGGGTGGCTTTCGACCCTCCTCACAGCGTCGGCGAGGCGGTGCGATTGTCGTGTCAGATTCGTCTCGCCAACCGGAGGGCCACCATGTCCACACCCACCACTCATCATGCGTCATACTCGTTTCTGCCGGACATCGCAGAGCTGTTCTCCACGTTCCCCGCTGTCGGAATGCTCCGTCCCAACGGGCATCTGATCCGGGTGGAGGAAGAATCGTCCGCCGAGCAGTACGTTGTCCGTGCTGAGCTACCCGGAGTCGATCCGGACAAGGACGTCACGGTGACCATCCTCGATGGGGTCCTCACGATCGCCGCGCAACGCACCGAGCGGTCCTCCCACAACGGTCACTCCGAATTCGCCTACGGTGAGTTCTCCCGGGCCGTGTCGTTGCCCAAGGGATATGTGGAAGACGGCGTGAAAGCGACGTACTCCGAGGGCATCCTGACCGTCACCGTGCCGCTGAGTGCGCCGACCAGCCCCGGCACGCAGGTGCAGATCGAGACCGCTTGACGCCGCGACCACCGCCACACCCTCACTTGGGTAAGCCCTCCCCCGGAGCCGTCCTTCTGACGGCGACCGCTACCGCTTTCGCAGCGGGCGCACTCCTGTGGTCCGCGGGGTCGGGCCGGCTTGCCAACGCCTGCTGGACAGCGGGGATCGCTGTCGCGCTCGCAGCGTCGCTGTGGTGGATCCTGTCGGGGCTTCGTCAGCGCAAGCTCGGGGTCGATCTCATCGCATCGCTGGCGCTCGTCGGGACTGTGCTGGTCGGCGAGTATGCAGCGGGCTCGTTGATCGGGGTGATGCTCGCGACCGGCCGGCTTCTGGACGCGTCGGCGTCGCGACGTGCACGCAAGGACCTCAGTGCGCTCGTGAATCGGTTTCCGACGACCGCGCGACGACGCCGCGGGGCCGAGATCACCGTGATCGACGTCGACGCCATCGAACCCTGGGACATCCTGGCCGTGGCCCCGGGAGAAATCGTCCCGGCGGACGGTCGACTGCGCGACAACGCAGTACTCGACGAATCTGCACTCACCGGTGAGCCGTTGCCACGACACGTCCGGCGCGGTGGCACCATCCGGTCCGGTGCGGTCAACGCCGGCGCAGCCTTCGACATGATCGCCCGCTCCCCCTCGGCCGACAGCACCAATGCAGGCATCGTTCGACTGGCTGGAGCAGCCGCCGCCGAACGTGCGCCCGTGGTCCGACTCGCGGACCGCCTGGCCATCTTATTCATCCCCGTGACGCTGACTGTGGCCACGGTCAGCTGGTGGATCAGCGGCTCGCCGACCCGCGCAGTCGCCGTTCTCGTCGTCGCCACACCCTGCCCGCTGCTCTTGGCCGCGCCGATCGCCATTGTCGCCGGCCTGTCACGGGCTTCTCGATCAGGAGTGATCATCCGCGACGGTGGTGCCCTCGAGACTCTGGGACGCGCCCGCACCCTGCTGATCGACAAGACCGGCACCCTGACCACCGGCCGCCCGGAACAAGTGGAAGTCACCGCGGCCCCCGGAGAGGATGCCGACGGTCTGCTGCGGCTATCGGCTTCGGTCGAACAGATGTCGCCGCACGTGTTCGCGACCGCCATCGTGAGTGAGGCCGCTCGACGTGAGCTGCCACTGACCGTGCCGACAGGTGTCCACGAGAACGCGGGAACGCGGGTACGGGCGTCTCCGGCGTGGTCGCGAACCGTTTCGTCGAGGTCGGTGCGCGAGACGCCCCGGTTTCGGTCTGGGCGCGCGCGGTGGTACGCGGCAGTGAGCTGGACGGGACCGCCATCGCCTGGATCAGGGTGGACCATCGCGATGCGGGCGCCATCACCATGAGCGACCCCGTACGAGCAGATGCACCGCGCACACTCCGTCGACTCCGTGCTGCGGGGGTGACCAAAGTCGTTCTCCTCACGGGCGACCGAGAATCAACCGCCCGCGAGGTTGGTACCGTGCTCGGCGTCGACGAGGTGTACGCCGGGCAGACTCCCGCCGACAAAGTCGCCTGCGTCGAGGAGGAATGCCGCTCGGCAGTCACCGTGATGGTGGGCGACGGCGTGAATGACGCGCCGGCTTTGGCGAGCGCAAGTGTCGGTGCGGCCTTGGGCGCCCACGGCACGACGGCGAGTACGGCTACAGCAGACGTTGTCCTCACCACCGACGGGATCGGGCCGCTCGCTTCAGCGATGGAGATCGCGCGCCGTTCGCGTCGGATCGCCGTTCAGAGCGCGGGTATCGGCATGGCGCTCTCAATCGGTGCCATGCTTGTTGCTGCCTTGGGCTGGCTCCCGCCGACCGCCGGCGCTTTGCTCCAGGAAGCGATCGACGTCGCAGTCATCCTGAATGCCCTACGCGCATTGACCGGTCCGCGGTCGGTCGTACACGTTGATGATCCCACCGGGGCGTTGCTCCGCAGGTTCTCGACCGAGCATGAGATGCTTCGGACGAAACTTCGAGTACTGGTCGATGGCGCGAATGACTTGGCGGGACAGGGCATCGAGGCATCGAGCGGCGACGGAGTGCAAGGGTTACGGCGAGCGGATGATCTACTCGCGGCGGTTGTTCTGCCTCACGAGCATGCTGAAGAATCCTTGCTCTATCCTGCACTTGCCAAACCCCTGGGCACCACCGAGGCCACCGTGACCATGAGTCGGATGCACGCCGAGATCGACAGGCTGGCGAGGAGGGTGCATGCCCATCGTATGCACGCGGATCGAAACGGGCAGATCACCGCCGATCAAAGACTCGACGTGATGGCGACCCTCTACGGGCTCCATGCTCTCCTGCGACTTCACTTCTCCGAAGAGGAGCAGAACTATTTCACTCTGGTAGCTACTCCTGGTACAGGAACGGCCCTTCCGTGATCCTGTCGCTGAGGACTCGAATGAGGTCGTCACCAATGCGTCGGGACAACCATGATCGGTACCTCGATCGAATGCAGGACCGCGCGACTGGTGGACCCGATCACGTGGGCCGAAGGTCCGGTCAAGCCTCGACTGCCCACCACCACCATCGACGATCCCGAAGCATGTTCGGCTATCGCGTCCACTGGACGATCGTGCACGAACTCCCAGCGGACAGACGTCGTGCTGCCCCGCGACGAGGCAGTTCGGGCGTGCTCGATGCCGTGGTCGAGGCCGGCGCGATCGGCGCCCGACATTGCGTGGACGGCAACGACTTCAGTGTGCCGGAGCGCTGCTTCCTCCGCCGCATGCATCAGGACGGCGGTGTCGCCTGTTCCACCGTCCAGTCCGGCAATCACCGGACCGTCCGATCTCTCGTCAGAACGGTCGCGGACAACGACGACCGGGCACGACGAACGCATGGCGACCGTGGTGCTGATCGCGCCGAGTAGTCCGCCGGCGAGGTCGCCGAGTCCGCGCGATCCTACGACGAGTTCACGAGCCGCTCGCCCTGCTGCGACGAGAGCGTCGACGGGTCGCCCTTCCGATATGTGCGTGATGATCGGTACCGCACTGTGGCCGGCGGTCCGGCGGGCCGATGAGCGGGCGTCGGCCAGCACACGCCGCGAGCGACGAGTGCACTGAGCGGAGCAATCCGTTCGGAGGTTCACCGCATCGGCAAACGTCGGACGATGCTCGTGTTGGACGGTGACGATTGTCAGCGACGCACCTCTGAGGACCGCATCGTCCACCGCCCACCGGAGCGCCCCCAGGGACGGCCCCGACACATCCTTCAGCCCCACCACCACTGGCAGGTCGTCGGCGATGCGGTCAGAAGAAGCGCGGTCCGGATGCGACTCACGAGACATGCAACCAGTATCAGCAGCGCCGACGGATTCCGACCAGGGACCAAGGCAATACATAACGCGCGGACGGGGGCGACGTTCGGACGAGCTGGCCGATGCCCTACATCGTGGGGTCGATCGACTCTGTTGCATCCCATTGTCTGCGCGCACGCTTGAGCCATTGGGAGGCAAACGCGGGAGAGGTCTAGATGATGGACTGGGGATTGCCGACGGACGCGCAGACATCGGAATCGGGATCGTCGGCGGTGGCGGTGCCGACGATGCGGGCATGGTCCGTCAGGGCACCCGGTCCGGTGTCTCGGACGCCTCTGCGATTGGAGGAGGTCCCCCGCCCGATTCCGTCGACAGGCGAACTGCTGATCGCGGTCGAGGCATGCGGAGTGTGCCGAACCGATTTGCACGTCTGCGAGGGTGACCTACCCGAACATCGCCCGCATGTCACCCCTGGGCACGAGGTGGTTGGCACGGTCGTCGAGATCGGCATCGACACCGACACCGCGTTCCAGATCGGCCACCGGGTCGGGGTGCCATGGCTGCGCAGCACCTGCGGGATGTGTGCCTACTGCCGGCGCGGGGCCGAAAACCTCTGCATGTCATCGACGTACACCGGATGGGATGCGGACGGCGGATACGCAGAGTACGTCCTCGCCCCCGCGGACTACGCCCTGGCCCTTCCCGAGGGCTACACCGTCGACGAGCTCGCGCCGCTGTTGTGCGCGGGAATCATCGGCTACCGCGCCCTGCGGCGGACCAGCCTGCCCGAAGGGGGACGTCTGGGCTTGTACGGCTTCGGAGGCAGCGCCCACCTGGTCGCCCAGGTGGCCCTCCAGCGCGGCGCCTCCGTACACGTCATGACCCGCGAACCCCACGCTCGCCGCCTAGCACGTGAACTCGGAGCGACATCGGTGGGCGAAGTCCATTCCCATCCGTCCGAACTCCTGGACGCCGCAATCATTTTCGCCCCCGTCGGTGAGCTTGTGCCGGTGGCCCTGTCAGCCCTTGATCGGGGCGGTGTCGTCACACTCGCCGGGATCCACATGAGCGACACCCCACCGCTGAACTACCAGCAACACCTCTTCCACGAACGCGAAATCCGCAGCGTCGAAGCGAACACACGAGAAGACGCGACGGAGTTCCTCCGATTCGCCGGAGAGCATCGACTGCAGGTGACGACAACCTCATACCCGCTCGACGACGCACTGCTCGCTCTCCGGGATCTCAAGGCGGGCCGCTTTGCCGGCGCCGCTGTTCTACGTCCCGATCAGCGCGCGAACTGAGGTCGCCAACGGCCGTCACGACTCGTTGCTGTGCGTGACCATCACCGGACACGGGGCGACCTGTACCACAGCCCGACTGGTGGAACCGAGAAGTAGTCCTCGAAACCCGCCCCGACCGCGCGTACCCACCACGATCAGCTGCGCCGACTGCGCTGCCTCAACGATCTCCTCTGCGGGAGACGCGATTCCAACATGTTTGCGGATCGTTACGTCCGGAAAGTCTTCCACAGGGCCCGCGAGCTGCTCGCCCAACACTTCCTCGGCCTCGTCCCGCATGTTTCGCTCGGCAAGGCGCGCGTCACCGTAGAACGCCGCCGGCGAGAACTCCCCGAACGCGTGAACCGCCACCAACGGGACTCCCAACAGATCTGCTTGGCGAAATGCCTCGGCGATCGCGGCGCTCGACCTCGGTGACGCATCGACCCCGACCACGACGGATCCACTCGCGGGCGGAGTTCCACCCACGATCACCACTGGGCAGTGCGCATGCGTTGCGGCGTCGGCACTCACCGAGCCGAGCAACAATCCGCGGACCCCACCGAGCCCTCGCCTACCAACGACCACCGTGCGCGCTTCAGTGGAAGCCTGCCGGAGTGCGAGTATCGCCGACCCTCCGACGATCTTTCCGTCGACCGGCACATCGGGGTCCACACTTTTCGCGAGCGTCGTCGCCGCATCCACCGCACGCGACGCATCGCCCTGCATGGCCTCGACGACGGCCGGTGACGTCATCATGGCCGTGGGTGCGTACGCCCCGGGCACGATTCCAACTGCGGATAACACTCGCACCGAACATTTCTCGCGAGCTGCAGCACCCACCGCCCAGCGCACCGCCATCAGCGCGCACTCCGAACCATCGACGCCGACAACGATCGGCGCAGTCGCGGTGTCCACCAGTTCAGCCATCCGTATCTCCGTCCGTCGATGCTCAACATCACGTGTCGAGCATTGGTGAGCTCGACAGCATCCACGAGCAGCACAGGTGATACCCGTCGGGCACCTCTCATGGTGGCCCGCTCACGGAGCGTTTTCCGGAGGCGAAAGTCACCAACGGGCCGACCCTGGACCCCTATTCGCGGTTGGGCTCCGAGCAGAACGCGCAAAGCCGACTACAACGAAGTACGAGAAGCGTGTCTTGCTTTGCTCCCGGACGGATTGCGCACACTACAGACGTGCCTGACCGACCAGGCGTGACCGGAAGCGGCTCAGCCGTCTCCGCCCGTGCCCGCGAGACCTACGTGTCCTCACGCCCTTACCAGTGGAAGTCGGCATTGTGGCCAGCGCAGAATCCACGCGGTGGCGAAACCAGCGGAACGGGTTCACAACCCGTCCAGTGTCAGTTCGAGTTCGACCGGGGCCCCAGTCACACCAGAGCATGTCGCGCTCACGGACCAGGTCCTACTCGCCACTCACCAGGACAACACTGGTTCAGTGTCGCCGACGACGATCCCGACATCGCCGTGGTCCACCGTCCGAACCCCGAACAGCCGGTCGAGAAGCTCGTCGGCCGCCAGGTCGGTGTGCGCCTCCCAGCGCCGGACGCGGTGGCGTGCGCGCGACGACGCGATCGTCACCGACGCCGACGGCGTTCCGCCGAAATCCACCGTCACCTGGCCACACTCCCCCGGCGCGACCTCGACGGTGAGCCGTGCGAGCGAGTCGCCCGAGAAGACCACGGACCCGGTGATCTCGAGGACGAATCTGCACCGCGACAGCGTCGACGCGTCCGGGCTACCGGTCCGGATTCGCGAATCGTGCACGCCCAGCTCGGCGAGCAGAGTGTCGGCACGTGCGCCGACGAGCCAGATGGCCGCATCCACGCTGCGACCGTCCGCCCCACGCAGTACGCTGCCGACCGTTCGCATCAGCGACGCCGCGGTGTGTCCCTCGGCCGACATCACCACGACGACGTCGGGGATCGAATACAGGAGTCCGACTGTCCGGGCCGCCGGATCGGTGACGAGCGGCGCGAGCGCCAGGGCTTCGGCGTTCTTCTCCGAGATTCGTTCTGAAACCGGACGCTCGGCCCAGTCGGGACCGTCGTGCCACGCGACCGCTTCGGGTTGATGCGCGAACACCGCTCCCATCATAAACGCCCGGTTCGCGAACTCCCAGTCCTCTCCCCCGTACCGGACGAACGACGGATCGAACCCACCGATGTCGTCGAACAGCTCACGGCTGCAGGTCATCACCGCGCTGATCATGTACTTGTAACCATCCCAGCCAGGGGCCAGGAGATCGGCCGTGCGATCGTACGCGTCGACCAGCCACCCGGGTTCGCACTCATGCGAACGTTCGAGATGCCCCTGTGCGCACAACCATTCGTGCATCCCATCCGGGCTGACCTCGCCGAGATCAGCATGTTTGCGCCGACCGACGACGAGCGCGTCGGGTGCCGCGGCCGGCAACCGGACCGCGTGGCGGATGTACCCGGCTGTCGGAATCGTGTCCGCGTCGAGGAAACACAGGATCGCGCCGTTGGATGCGGCGACCCCCAGGTTGCGGGCGGCCGCCGCCCGAAAGCCCTTGTCCTCCTGCGACACCACCGTGATCGTCAACCGGGACGTCCACGCGGTGACGTCCGGCGAACAGGACGAACCGTCGTCGGCCACGACCACCTCCAGGCGATCAGCCGGGTAGGTCTGGGCCGTCAACGCCTCCAGGACCAGCGCCAGTTGACGAGGTTGGTTGTAGTACGGGATGACGACACTCACCAGCGGCGTCGGCGCGGCATCGCCGATCAGGTCCCACCGGTTGTCGGGCACGACGGTCCGACCATCACCGAGCCCGACGACCGTCACGCACTCCACCGCCGCAGCAGCCGCTCGTGCTCCAGCCCGACATCGACGGCCGTGGGCGACGGAACCACGGACGGATCGATCCAGGTGCCCGCAGGATGCGCGAACGCATGCTCGATGGCGGCCTGCAGCGCATCGTCATCGTTCGCGTGCATCGTCAGCACGCCCGGGGACCGCGCGGCGAGTTCCTCGGTGTAGGTGGTGCGCGGGACCAGTGGCCTGCGCCCGGCGGAGATCCAGGAGTTGATCGAGCCGGATGCCGACATGTGCCGGTGATAGGCGACGGGGACCGTGACCTCGGCCGACGCCCGCCGGAGTTCGTCGTCGGTCAGGTAGCCGGTGATCTCACACCGCCTACCCATGTCCGCCGCCAGCTTGGCCAGGTCGTCGGCCAGATCCTCGTGTCCGGGAGACGGGGTGCCGAGTGCGACGAAGCCGGTTGACGGATCGAGACCGGACATCGCCCGGAGGGTCTCGAGATGTCCCTTCCCGGGATACAGGTAGCCGAGCACGCCGACCGTCGATTCCGCTGTCGCCAAGGGCTTGTCGACCCGTCGGGAGTCGATCATCAGCGGAACGACCTCGACATCGATCGTCGGGTCGACGAATTCGGAGAACAACGACGCCTCGTGACGGCTCGACACGATCACGCCGGTCGCCGATCGGGCTACCGACCGGAAGAACTCGATGCGTGCCTGCATCGACCGCCCGTCCGATGGCTGGGGCAGGTCGTGCAGCGTCACCGAGACCGGTCGGCGCAGACCCGCGATCATCGCGAGCAGATTGTCGCGCGCCTGCAGGGGCGTGCGCCCGAACAGACGATCTGTCACATGCAGGTGCACGAGCGCGCAGTCGGCCAGTCCCGCCGGCAGGCCGGCGCAGGGTGTGCGCATGTGCGCCAACCGATGATGGCCGCCCTCGGCGGTCACCGCGTCGTACACCGACTGCGCATACCGCACCACACCGTGCGACCGGGGCCCGACGAGGAGGTGTCCCAGGGGCCTCGTCATGCCAACCCCAGGATGTCGACGAGCTCGACGTAGCGGTCCAGCACGGCATCGATGAACTCGGGATGGTCTGCGTACCACTGCATCTGACTGCGGTGGACGACCTCCTCGGTCATCACCGCACCGTCGACGTCCCAGGCGATCCGCGCGGATGCGTCGATACCGAGCGCATCGATCACGCGTTGTTCCAGGGGCGCGCGAATGTTGCCGAGCAACTCCCGCGTCGGTGGGATCGGCGCCGACGCCCCGAGTGCATCGAGGATTCGACGACCGAGCGTCAGCAGCACCCGGTTGCCGGGATGGTTGATCGTGTGGGCGGCGTCCGCCCCGGCGTCGAGCAGGATGTCGGAGATCGCGATGTCGCACTGGCGGCGTTCGCGCATCGCGAGCTGTTCCACACTCCAGCGCTCCGCTTCTCGGAGGTGTTCGCCCGTGACGTGGACATCCCATTCGTCGAAAGATCTATGTCCGTCCCGCACGGCCAGGACCGTTCGCAGATCGTGATACGGCACAGCAGCGGGTACCGCGGACGGCTGCGCGGGATGTCGCGCGATGACCTGGAACGGATACAACCCGCCATATCGGATGACCGGCCACACGATGAACCTCGCGGACGGTGCCAGGTCGACCAGGTCCGGTCCACCGATCGGGAGTCCCCGGTAACCGGCGCGCACCGGCTGGGAGACGATCACCGCGGCTCGACGGACGAGGCGTTCGACGTGGTCGACGTCGGAGGACTCGAGTTCGTGGACCGGTGGGACGCGGACGGTACGAAACCGAAGGCCCGGGGAACTCGCCAGCACGATCCGCAACGCTTCGGCCTGGCAGTTTCCCCAGACCAGCAGTAGCTGCCTGTCGTCGGCCAGCGGGGGTTCGGTGACGCCGTAGAAGTCGCCGTAGTGCCTGGTTCGACCGTCGACCGGCACGTCGTCATGCGGAGTCACGGTTGCTCTGAAGTGGTCGAGAGACGCGATGGTCGCTGTGACATCGTCAGTTCTGGCTCCCCTCTGGAAACGCTTCGGCCGTACCCCCGGCTCCCCGTATAGCCGTTCAGCCCGCTAATGAATCATCGACTTGATCACTCCGGGGACCACCGGGACGGCGACGGCCCCGGTGAGCGGGTCACCGGGGCCGTCGCCCAGACGGGAGTCGTCACATCGTCACAGTGTCCGCGCGATGATCTCCTTCATGATCTCGTTGGTGCCGGCGTAGATCTTCTGCACACGATTGTCGGCCCACAGGCGAGCGATCGGGTATTCGTTCATGTAGCCGTAGCCGCCGAACAGCTGGAGGCATTCGTCGGCGACCACCATGGCGCGGTCGCTGGTCCACCACTTGGCCATCGCCACGGTGGGGATGTCGAGTTCGCCCTTGATGTGCTTGGTGATGCAGTCGTCGATGAAGACCCGGCCGATCCGGGTCTCGGTGGCCGCCTCCGCGAGTTTGAACTTGGTGTTCTGGAAGCTGAAGATCGGCCGGCCGAAGGCCGTGCGGTCCTTGGTGTAGGCGATGGTCTCCGAAACTGCCTTCTCCATTCCCGCCACCGACGCCACGGCGATGATCAGACGTTCCTGCGGGAGCTGCTGCATCAGCTGGATGAAGCCCTGCCCCTCCTCGGTGCCGAGCAGATTCGAGGTGGGAACGCGCACACCGTCGAAGGACAGCTCCGAGGTGTCCTGCCCGCGCTGGCCGACCTTGTCGAGCACCCGGCCACGACGGAAGCCCTCGCGGTCCGCCTCGACGAGGATGAGCGAGATGCCCTTGGCGCCCTCGGACACGTCGGTCTTGGCGACGACGATGATGATGTCGGCCTGACTTCCGTTGGTGATGAACGTCTTCGAGCCGTCGATGACGTACTCGTCACCCTGCTTGATCGCCTTGGTCTTGACGCTCTGCAGGTCCGATCCCGTACCGGGCTCGGTCATCGCGATGGCGCCGACGGCCTCGCCGCTGGCCATCTTGGGCAGCCACGTGGTCTTCTGCTCCTCGGAGCCGTACTCCAGGATGTAATGCGCAACGATGCCGTTGTGCAGGCTGACGCCCCACGAGCTGTCGGCGACGCGCGCCTGCTCCTCGATCAAGACGGCCTCGTGCGCAAAGTTGCCGCCCCCGCCCCCGTACTCCTCCGGGATCGACATGCAGAGAAGACCCAGCTCGCCGGCCTTGTTCCACAGGTCGCGGTCGACGTGGTGCTGCTCGATGAACTTATCGGCGTTCGGCTTGATCTCCTTCTCGCAGAAGCTGCGAGCCAGATCGCGCAGGGCGCTGAGATCGTCGTTTTCCCAAGAGGACCGTTCGGCCATGGTGCGAGTACCTATCCACGATTGACAGTATCAATGGCGAGCGTAACAGTGCTTGTTGGCAACGTTACGTTGGGATGACCGGAACGCTTTGTGTCAGCTGGACGCCCCACCACCGCGGAGCACGTTCTTCTGGATCTTGCCCGTCGACGTCTTCGGCAGTTCCGCGAACACGATTTCTTTCGGCACCTTGAACCGGGCGAGCGTCTTGCGCGCGAACTCGACGAGACCCTCAGCGGTCAGGCTCGCTCCGGCGCGCACGCTGACATAGGCGATCGGCACCTCGCCCCATCGTTCATCCGGACGGCCGACGACCGCCGATTCGACGACGTCGGGATGGCTGTCGAGCACCCGCTCCACCTCGACTGACGCGATGTTCTCGCCACCGGAGATGATGACGTCCTTGCTGCGGTCCCGGATCTCGACGTACCCGTCCGGATGCATCACCGCGAGATCACCGGTCCGCAGCCAACCGTCCAGGGTTGCCGCGGCAGTGGCCTCGGGATCGCGGTAGTAGCCGAGCATGACGTTGTTGCCGCGCACCACCAACTCGCCGATGGTCTCGCCATCGGCCGCGACATCGCCTCCTTCGTCGGACACGACTCGGACACGCCCTGCCACGATGTTTCCGATTCCCTGTCGCGCCTTGCGTACGGCGCGCACCTCGTCCGTGGCGTCATCCCACTCCGGCTGCCACTGGTTCACGACGATCGGGCCGAACGTCTCGGTCATCCCGTAGAGGTGGGTGATCTCGATGCCCAACCCGGCCATCCGGGCGAGGAGAGCAGGCGATGGTGGTGCACCTCCCGTCGCGGCCTGGACGACTCGATCGAGCCGAGCCGCCGACGGGTCTTCGGCGATCATGGTGAGGACCGTGGGTGCCGCGCTGAAATGAGTCACGTCGTCGTCGACGAGGTGACGCCAGATGAGTCCGGTGTCGATGCTGCGCAGGCAGACGCTCGTGCCGCCCGCGGCGATGACCGCCCACGTGAAACACCAACCGTCGCAGTGGAACATGGGGAGTGTCCAGAGATACTTCGACCCCGGACCTAGCCCGGAGTGGTAGGCCATCGCCACCGACTGCAGATACGCCCCCCGATGGTGGTACATCACGCCTTTCGGGCGTCCCGTCGTCCCGGAGGTGTAGTTGATCGCGAGCAGACCCCGTTCGCCGGTGTCCCGACGAATCGGGGCGCCCGCGTCTGCGAGCAGACGCTCGTACTCGTCCGAGCCGTCGGCCGAACCACCGATCACCACCCGAATTCCGACTGCTTCGCCGACCGCTCGTGCGCGATCAGCGAACTCGACCGTCGAGACGAGAACCGACGCGCCACTGTGTTCCAGGATGTAGATCAGCTCCGGTTCGGAGAGCCGGACGTTCAACGGCACCAGTACGGATCCGTGAGCGGGCGCAGCACTGTGCAGTTCGAGCATCACGTGCGAGTTCGCACACAACGCGGCAACACGGTCACCGGGACCGACACCGAGCTGTTCGATCACCGCGGTCAACCGCTGCACCCGATCGTGGAACTCGGTGTAGGTGAAGGAACGTGACCCGTCGATCACCGCGATTCGTCCGGCGAATGCCGCAGCGGCTCGATCCAGGAACGTGGCCGGACTGAGTGCGGAGAAGGCGAACTCGGCCGCGGGCGGCACCGGACTCCGGGCGCTGTCGATGTCCGGGTCCGGGCCGTGGTCAGTCACCATCGATCGCCGCCTCTTTCTCCACCTGTTCGATGGCCGCGATGATACTGGGGACCGATGCGTCGACCCAGGTGTTCGCGACGTGCGGCGCCGACGCCGCGGCGACAGCCAGAGCCTCGATCTCGGCGTTCGACGGTTCGCCCATGTCCAGATCGGCCAGCGAGGTCGGGAGACCGAGGGCACGGAGGAAGCTGCGGATCTCGTCGTGGTCGACCTCGGGATCGTCCTCGAGCGCCAGATGGACGAGCAACCCGTAGGCGACGTGGTAGCCGTGCAGGTGCGCCGACGACCCACGACCGACCTGCAATCCTCGCGTCATACAGTGCGCGATCGACAGGCCGCCGTTCTCGTAACCGATGCCCGACAACAGGATCACCGCCTCGACGACCGCCTCGAGCTCGGGGGTGACCTGGTGCGCGAGCGCATCGCGCACTGCAGCCTCCCCGTCGCGCAACAGGATTTGAGAACATCCATCGGCGACCACCTCGCCGATGATCAGCGGACGGGTGCCCTGCGTGGTGACACCGCGCCCTCGCGCACACGAGCGGGCCTCGTACTTCTTCGCGAGCGCGTCCCCGATGCCCGATACCAGAAATCGGATCGGTGCCTTCGCGATCACCTCGGTGTCAACGACGACCGCAGCCGGATTCGCGGGCAGACGACCGAGTTCCGACAGCCGTCCGAACTCGTCGTAGAGCGCGAACACACTGGCGGTGGGGCCGTCATTCGACGCGACCGTGGGGACCGAGACCATCGGCCGTCCGACGGTCTCGGCCACGCCCTTGGCGATGTCGAGCGCCTTGCCTCCCCCGATGCCGACCACCACGTCGCCCTGCCCGGCTGACACACGCGTCAGGGTGTCGGCGATGACGCCGCGCGTCACCGGTCCGGCCACCGGGATCACCTGGGCCCGTAGTTCGGCAGCGGCGAGCGACGCCTCGATACGCGCACCGAACAGTCCCGAGATGTCGGCGTCGATGACGACGATCGGCGCTCCCCCGATCTCGGCCACCACCCCACCGACGTCGTCGAGAACCCCTGGGCCCTGCAGATACTGTTGCGGTGCCGCGAACCGACGGGCGGTGCGGGCGACACCGATCCCGTCCAGCAGAGCGCTCATGCGTGCGGCCAGTTCCCGGTGATCACCGCGTGCGTGATCGCCGTCTCGTCGAGACCGAACAGGGCCTCGTTGTAACCCTGGGAACCGCAGGGGTGGAAGCGATCTCCCAGCCCGATCCTGGTCACCGGCACCGAGATCCCCCGGTCGGCCAGTGTCTCGACGACCGCGCTGCCCAGACCGCCCGAGCGCAAGCCGTTCTCGACCACGATCACCCGACCGACGTCTGCGGCGACTGCGGCGATGGCCTCGGTGTCCAGTGGCTTGATCGTCGGAACGTGCAGCACTGCCGCCGATACCCCGGCCGCCTCCGCGGACTCGGCCGCTCTCAGCGCGCGAGCCGTCATGAACCCCGTCCCGATGACGGCGACGTCTCGACCCGGACGCAGCATCCGTGCGCGGCCGATCTCGAACTCGAAGTCGTCCTCGTCGAACACGACGGGCACCTTGCCGCGCAGGTTGCGGATGTAGAAGGTACCCGGCGTGGCCGCGGCAGCGCGGATGACGTGACGGAGTTCCACCGCATCGCACGGATCGATGACCGTCAGATCAGGGATGGACCGCATCACGACCAGGTCCTCGAGGGACTGGTGTGTTGCGCCATAGGGATTTACGAGCCCCGGCGAACCGGCGACGATCTTCACGTCGGCCTTGCTGTGTGCGCATGACACGGCGATGAAGTCGAGGGCCCGGCGGGTGAGGAATGCTGCGTAGGTCGCGCAGAAAGCGATCTTGCCGACCTTCGCCAATCCCGCGGCCATCATCACCGCGTTCTGCTCGGCCATGCCGGCGTTGAAGTAGCGCTCCGGGAAGCGATCCCGGAACGGGATGATGTCGGAATACTTCGACATGTCGGCACTCAGTCCGACGATCCGCTCGTCGCGGGCACCGAGTTCGGCGAGTTCGGTACCGAAAGGCGCCCGCTCGTAGGGTCCCTCGACGTCGGCGATCTCGCCCATGCCGCCGGCACGGTTTTTGAGCTCAGCCACGATTCTCCTCCAGTTCGGCGATGAGTCCGGTCCACTCGGTGTCGTGGACGCGGACGAAATGTGCCCGTTCCCGGGCGACCAGCGTGGGCACGCCGGTCCCGGGAGTCGTCCGGGCGATCAGCACGCGCGGGACGTCTGCCGGCGCGGCTGCCAGCGCATCGAACGCCCGGACGAGAGCCTCGATGTCGTTGCCGTCGACCTCCTCGACCGCCCACCCGAAGGCGGCCCATTTGGCCGCGATCGGTTCCATGTCGAGCACGATCGGACCGTCGGCCTGGATTCCGTTGCAGTCCACCACGGCGGTGAGGGAGCCGAGACCGAAACTGGCGGCCGACATCGCCGACTCCCAGGTCGACCCCTCCTGCAGCTCACCATCGGAGAGTTCCACGATGATCTTCTGATCCCCACCGTCGAGGCGGAGCCCGAGCGCCATCCCGACACCCTGCCCGAGACCGTGTCCCAGTGAGCCACCGGTGATCTCGACTCCGGGCGTCTCGTCGAAAGTACTCATCGGCAGTTCGCTGCCGTTGAGTCCGTAGTCCGCGATCTGCTCCTCGGTCAGGATGCCCAGTTCGGCGAGCACCGCATAGAGCGCGATCGAGTAGTGCCCGGTGGACATCAGGAACCGGTCCCGGGAGGGCGAGTCCGGATCAGTGGCGTCGAAACGCAACTGCCGGAAGTAGATGACCGCGAGCAGGTCGGCGATCCCGAGCCCCTGAGCGATGTATCCCTCGCCTTTGTCCGCTGCCATTCGCATCATCGCCGACCTCAGCCGGAACGCGGTGTCGGCCAGTTGCGCGGTCGACGGGCGATCGATGTCGTTGTCTACGAGCATGTGTCAGGTGCCCTCTCTGGTCATCTCGGCGTCGGCCGAGTGGAATGTGCCGTCGATGGTGATCCCGCCGTCGACCCGGAGCACGGTGCCGGTGACGAACGACGCGTCCGTCGACGCGAGGAAGGAGGTGGCTGCAGCCACCTCGTCGGGAGAACCGAACCGGCGCATCGGTGTTCGATCTATCAGTCGCTTCTCATCGAGTGTTCCGGTGTCGAGACCCGTCCGCATCATCCCGGTGTCGATGTATCCGGGGGCCACCGCGTTGACCCGGATCCCGTGCGGTCCCCATTCGGCCGCGAGTGTGCGTGTGACACCCAGGACGCCGGACTTCGCGGCGGTGTACGCCAATCGTCCGGGTAGACCGAATGTCGAACCCACCGAGGCGAGATTGATGATCGACGCGTTGGGCGCCTCGCGGAGGAGGACGAAGGCCTCCCGGCTGCACCGCATGGTGCCGCCGAGGTGGACGTCGAGTTCGGCCTGCCACCGGCCGGAATCGATTGCCTCGGCCTGGGTCCGCGAAATGATACCCGCATTGTTGATCAGGACGTCGAGCCGTCCGAACCGCTGTCGCACGGCCTCGACCGCGCGGCGGACGGACTCGTCGTCGGTGACGTCGACGACCAGCGCGGACCCGCTGACGTCGGCGGCCGCCTGATCAGCACGTCCGGCGTCGATGTCGGCGATCACCACCTGGTGTCCGTCGGCCCGCAACCGTCGCGCCATGGCGAGGCCCAGACCCTGTCCGCCACCGGTGATCAGCGCCACCGAGCCGGGGATCGTCACACGTGCCCCGGTCATCGTCCGTACACCTCCCGTACCGTCATGTCGCCCTCGGCCGCGGCGATCTCGTTGGCGTCGTGCGTGGTGTCGAACGGCTCCCAGCGGATCAGCATGCAGATGGCCGCGCCGATCAGCGGCACCGCGACGAAGATGGTGATGGTGGTCGACAGCCCCAGCGACTCCGACATCCGCGGGAACGCGTACAGGCCGACGATTCCGCCGATGCTCTGCGAAATGGTGGCCAGCTGTCCGCCGCGACCACGCAGATCGGACGGGTAGGCCATCGCCGCCATGGTCAGACCTGACACACCGGGGCCCGCCGAGTGGAAGAAGATGAACATCGCCGGGACGATGAACGCCAGGAGCACGGGGAGCGAGTCGAAGAAGACGCCGAGGATCAGGATCATCGCGGCGACTGCCAGGAAGCCGTATTTCGCGGCGCCGTTCGCACCGAGTTTGGAGGCCACCCAGATCGACGCGATTCCGCCGACGATGCCGAACACGTTGAAGACGATGGAACCGAAGGTCGCCTCGCCGAAATTCTCACCGAACAGGCTGAGCGCGATGACCGGCAGGTAGTAGGCGACGGCGTAGTACTGCAACGCCTGCATCATGGTGACCACGTTCGCCAGGATCGTTCGTGCGCGGAATCGCGTGCTGAACAGTTCGGTGAAACGTCGCTCCTTCTTCGGCTCCTCGATGGCCGCGTCGAGATGACCGGTGGGATAGGTGGCCTCGATCCCGTACATCGCCTTCAACGACTTGGTCAGCTCCGGGAGTCTGCCCTTCTTGGCGAGCCAGCGCGGACTGTCCGGCATCAGCGCGAACTGCGCGATGGCGACGACGAAGGCGAACACGGCGGCGGTGACGAGTCCCCAGCGCCAGATGCTCAGTCCGACTTCGAGGTGGTACAGGCCCAGGACGATGGCCAGCGCGACGACGGTCGAGATGTACCACTGGGCCTGCCAGAAGTTGAGCAGGTACTGCCGCTTCTTGGGCAGGTTCTCCGACAGGTAGGCCATCGCGACGCCCAGGTCCACGCCGTAGGCGGCGCCGGCGATGCAGCGCGCGAGGACCAGCATCGCGAAACTCGGTGCCGCGGCCATCATCAGCGCAGCGACGACCGCGACGATCTTGGCCACCACCATGATTCGCACTCGCCCGTAGCGGTCGGCGAGCAGACCACAGGTCGCGGCCGCGATGAGGGTCGCGACGTATCCGTACGCACTGACCAGCCCCACGCCGTTGGCGTCGAGGTTGAGCTGCTCACTCATCGGCGCAGTACCGGAGCTGAGTACCGCGAGGAAGTAGGCCTCGAAAGCGATGCCGGCGAGCCCGAGCACCAGCATGAGCTTGTGTCTCCGGGTCTTGATGTCCTCCGTGTCGACCAAGTCGTCGACCTCGGCGACCGAGGTGAATGCCCGATTCCGGGCAGGGAGTAGTTGGGTCATGAGGAATCCGTTCAGGAGCGCCCGCAGTACCGACGGCGGGCGTGTCAACAGGTCACTGAATCGAGAAGTGTTGCGATCCAGCGTTTCAGGGATGGTCCAGCGCCACGTGGCGCCGGAACCGGGAGCGGTGAACTAGAGGTGCTTCAGCAGGTCGCCCAGTCTGTCGAGGAGATGGTCGGGTTCGTGATCGGCGAGTGTGTCGTGTCCGTAATATCCGTAGGCGGCACCCATCGTGCGGGTGCCCGCGGCGGCCCCGGAACGTATGTCCTGAGGGCCGTCACCGATGTACCAGGTATGGGCCGGGTCCAGCCCGGCCCGCTCCAGTCCGAGCAGGACGGGGGCTGGATGTGGCTTGCGTTCTCGGGTGTCGTCGGCGGTGACGATGGTTGCGAAGAGGTCGATATCGATGTCGAGGTACTCGAAATCCTTCTGCACCCGACTCATTCGCTTGTTCGTGACGATGCCGACGGTGATGTCGCGGTCGGCGAGCGCGGTCAGTGTCTCGTGCAGTCCCGGGTAGGCCGCCACCCGTTGATACGCACTCGAGATGTAGTGCGCCCCATAGGCACGTTCCAGATCGACCGGATCCCCGTCCGACCACCGGGCGAAGATCTCGGGCGGTCGTGGCGCCATCAGTACGCTCGGGTCCTCGAGTTCCCCGGGCAGCGGCCGGTCGAGCTCGTTCTCGAACGTCGCCCGATAGGCCTCGACGATCGCGAACCTGGAGTCGATGAGGGTGCCGTCGAGATCGAACAGCACCCCGTTCGTTGAAGTGGGAACACCGGTGTCCGCGCGGGCGGAATCGGTCTCTGCGGTGCTCGTCGGGGAACTCATGCCTACCCCTCCCGGGGGGTGAAGGCGAAGAACTCGCGCGGATTGTCCACGAACACCCGCTCCGCGATATCGGCGGGCAGGCGATCGCGAATCTGCTTGAGCAGACCGGCGAATCCCGGCCCACCTCCGTGGTGGGGCTGATAGGACGGTCGGCCGAGATCACCGGAGACCATGATCTTGGTGTAACCCTCGTCGAAAAGGCGTCGCACATAGTCGACCCGTAGCTCGTCCGATGGGTATTTCGGCTTGGTCCAGTGATCGAAACCCAGCCAGACCCCGGTCCGCGCGACCTCGCGTAGGTAGCCGAAGTCGAGGTTTCGATCCAGGTGCCCGATGAGGACGTGGTCCGGATCGACGCCCAGATCGGCGAAGCCGTTCGCCTGTAGGTCGCCGAGCGTGCCGGCCTGACAGTGCGTGGAGATCGGTGCACCGGTCATGAGATGCGCTCTGGCGACTGCCTGCTGGACCTTGCGCTCGTCGTCACGGATCTCGTCCGTCCGGCAGGTGCCGAACTTGATCACGCCGGCCGGTGCCGAGGTGTTGTCGATCCCGGCGGTGACATCGGCAACGAACCGCGCGGCGATCTCGTCGATCGATTCCGTGGCAACCGAGTCCGGATAGTAGATCCCCTTCTGATAGCCACTCGCGCTGACGATGTGCACGTTCGAGGCTTGGGCGACCGCCAGCAGTCCGGTTGCATTGCGCCCGTAATCGGCGGTTGTCATCTCGATGAGCGCGCCGCCGCCCAGCCCATCGAAGTCCGCGACCTCGGCGATGGCCGCGTCGACGCGATCGAGGACCATGTCGGGGTCCTGGTCCTGCGCCCACTTGGGCGGGTTCGTGAAGAGGTGCTCATGGCACAGGGTCACTCCGAGATTCTCCGGGGCGATGTCGCCGAGCACGGTTCTGATGACGGGCACGAGTTCTCCGTTTCGGGGTCGAGAAGGGTGAAGGCCGGTCAGGCCGGGGACAGTTGGTCGATGTCGGCAGTGGCGGCCCACACCTCGCGCAACGGCTCGAGAACGGCGCGATAGACCGCGAACGCGTCGTCGTACAGGGCAGCGGTCGACGGATCGGGCTCATGCACTCGTCCGGGCCGGACCAGACAGGTGGTCACGCTGTCGAGGTCGGGGTACTGCCCGGTGGCCACGGCCGCGAGCATGGCCGCTCCGAGCGCGCCGGACTCCGGGACATCGGGAGCCACGATCGTTTTCTGCAGGACGTCGGCAATGATCTGGCTCCACTCGACGCTGCGAGCTCCGCCGCCGGTCAGCCGGATTTCGTTGATCTGCACCGGCATCGCCGCATAACAGTCGCGCACCGACAACGCGGTGCCCTCCATGACCGCCCGCACCAGTTCGGCGGGTGTGGTGTCGCCGCGCAGATCGACGAAGCTGCCGCGCGCATTCACATCCAGGAACGGGGCCGTGGCGCCGGCTGTGTTGAGGTATGGGTGGAACACCAGTCCACGGCACCCCGGTTCGGCGGTACGGGCGAAGTCCCGCACCACGTCCCCGAGGGTCGTCGCACCGCGGGTGATGCGATCGACCTCGGCCGGACAGAACGTGTTGATCACCCAGTCCAGGCACAGCGTCCCGCCCCCGGAATTGGTGATCTGGCGCTGCCAGCGGTTCTCGGGCATGAGGAAGCCAAACCCGACTCCTGCCGGTTCGAGCAGCGGGTGATCGGTGGACGTGCCGTTCATCAGGCTTGTGCCGATGGTCGTGACGGCCTGACCGTCGTGCGCCGCACCGATTCCGATCATGTTCGCCGTCGCGTCGCCGGTGCCGGCACACACCGGTGTCCCGACCGGGAGACCGGTCTCGGCGGACGCTTCGGCGGACACGGTGCCGAGAAGCCCGTCGCTGACCCCGACCGTCGGCAAGCGGGTCGACATCTCTTCGATGCCGAATGCGGTGAAGAACTCCTCGGACTTGCGCCGGCCACGGAAGTCGCAGGGCGCGAACGAGAGATCGGACTCTTCGGTGGCCACCACGCCGGTGAGCCGATAGTTCACGTAGTCCTTGGCCATGAAGAAGTGGCGGATGGCGTGGTAACGGTCCGGTTCGGCGCGCTTCATCCAGGCCAGCAGCGGGTATGGGGTTCCCGGGATCAACGCGTTCCCGCTGATCGCGAAGAGCGCGTCGAGATGCCCCCGGTCACCGGCTTCGTCGAGGATGCCCGCGGCGCGGGCATCGGGCCAGCAGATCGCACGGCCCACGGGTTCGCCGTCGGCACCCAGGGCCCAGAGACCGCCCATGTGCCCGGTGACGCCGATCGCCACGATCGAGGTCGACGGTTCGAGTTCTCCGACCACGGCCCTGATCGTGGAAGCCACTGTCGCCCAGGTCTTCTCCGGGTCCTCCTCGTGACGCCCGGCGGTCGGGTAGAAACTGGGCGTGCGCGCACCGCATTCGGCGACGAGCTCGCCCGTGGCCAGGTCGACGGCAATCGACTTCAGCGAACTCGTCCCCTTGTCGACACCGATCACGACTGAGCGACTCATCGGGACACCCCTGCGGCGACAGCCGCCACGCGGAGCGCGAGGCGGTCGACTTCGAGCAGCTGATCAGTTGCCGTGTGTCGAACCTGTTCCCCCGCAGCTTCGATCACTCGCACCCCGGAGGCTTGTAGGCGGTGGGCGAGTACCTGCGCCCCGGGATGGTCCGACTCGATCCGAATCTGCAGTTCGCGACCAGCACCGGCCAGGATACGAACCAACGATGTACACAGGCCGCGCCAGACTGCACCGAGCACCTCCTCGGGCGAGGTCTGATACGACAGGCCGACCAGGACGTCGCGGCCGTCGACAGCCGCGTAGGTGACGCGGGTCGGGGTCGCCTCCCACTCGGCCACCGTCTCGGCGAACCGGGTCGTCAGGTCGGCGGCCACGTCGGGCGCGAACCGCTCCACGAAGGAGTCCAGCAGGTCCCAGCCGGGACTCGCCAGGGTCTCGACCGATCCGTTTGAACCCCGCACCACCACACGAGCCGGCTGGCCGGCGGCCAAGATCACCAGAGCGTCGGGAGAATCCGTGTCGTTTACGAGGACCTCCGAGCCTTGACTCGGTGTCCGGAATCCGGATATCGTGTGCGCCATACGGAACGATTGCACGGCTAAGTGTTTGTGTCAACCATCACATCATGGTCCACATGTGTCTCATGGCTCGGAAGAGTCGTTCCGACCAGGAGCCCCAGATGCGATACCCGCCACCACAAGAACCGAATTGATCAGTCCCACATAACCATTCGCGAGGAGATCAGCATGACAACACAGCGCGACCGGTCGGCCGAGATCGACCCGAAGAATCACATCGCGTCCATCATCAAGGCGGTCGATGTCCTCGAGGCCTTCAAAGGTGACCGTGCCGAGCTGTCGCTGGCGGATCTGATGAAGAAGTGCGGGTACAGCCGAACGACGATGTATCGAATCCTCAGCACCCTGGAAGTCGCTGGCTGGATCGAACGAACCCGATCCGCGGATTACCGACTTACCCTCCGCGTCTTCGAACTCGCATCGGCGGTCCTGGGCAGCTTCGACCTACGAACCGAGGCCAGCCATGTGATGTCGGAACTGGCGGCGCGGTTCGACGAGCACGTGTACCTCCTCGTCCCGGATGGTGCCCGTGCCGTGTGCCTCGACATGATCGAGAGCAGCCAGCCGATCCGGGTGATGGTCCTGACCGTCGGCCGCTCGCTGCCGCTGTACCTGGGCGGGGCACCCGTCGCGATGCTGGCCGAACTCGAGGACACCGCCCTACCCCAGGTGCTGGACTCAGGTCCGATGTTCACGCCGGCCGGTGACGAGATCACCGCGGAGGAACTGCGCGACCGGCTCGACGAGACCCGCCGGCGGGGCTACTCGATCAGCGTCGGGGACGTGACGCCCGGTGTCGCCGCCCTGGGTGCCTGCATCCGCGACCGAAAAGGAAATGTGGTCGCGGCGTTGAGTATCGGCGGACTTTCCGCGGACATGTCGGACGAGCGTCAGGACGAGATGGCCGCCGCCCTCATGGAGGGTGCGCTCACCGTTTCGCGCCGCCTGGGGTACGCCGGCTGATCGTGACAGTGTCCCTCACCGTCGGAAGAGCTTGTTGCCCAACCACACCAGCGGGTCGTAGGTGCGGTCGACGACTCGCTCCTTCATGGGGATCAACGCGTTGTCGGTGATCTTGATCTGCTCGGGACAGACGTCGGTACAGCACTTGGTGATGTTGCAGAGGCCCAGTCCGTGCTCGGTGCGCGCCGAGTCGCGGCGTTCGGCCACGTCCAGGGGGTGCATGTCGAGTTCGGCGACGCGCATCAGGAAACGCGGCCCGGAGAAGTCCTGTTTGTTGTCCTCGTGATCGCGCACGACATGGCAGGTGTCCTGGCACAGGAAGCACTCGATGCACTTGCGGAACTCCTGCGAACGCTGCACGTCGACCTGCTTCATCCGGTACTCCCCCGGCGCCAGGCCAGGCGGCGGTGTGAACGATTGCACTTCACGGGCTTTGGCGTAGTTGAACGAGACATCGGTGACCAGGTCGCGGATCACCGGGAACGTGCGCATCGGGGTCACCGTCACGACCTCGTCCTCGGTGAACGTCGACATCCTGGTCATGCACAGCAGTTTGGGACGCCCGTTCACCTCCGCCGAACACGATCCGCACTTACCCGCCTTGCAGTTCCAGCGCACCGCGAGATCCGGGGCCTGCGTCGCCTGTAGGCGGTGGATGATGTCCAGCACCACCTCGCCCTCGTTGACGGTCACCGTGTAGTCCTCGAGACCGCCGGCGTCGGTGTCGCCGCGCCAGATCCGGAACTTCGCGTCGTATCCCATGTCAGTCCTCCGAATGCCCCTCGGCTCGCTCGCCACCGGCGCCGGGATGACCGGCTATCTCGGCCGCCGTGTAGTACTTCTCGATCTCGGGGAACTCGAACAGCTCCAGGAGGTCCGGCCGCATCGGCGTCTGTTCCGTACGCACGACGCTGACCTCCGGCACCGCGGCGTCGTCCCCGTCGAGGTCCGCGGTGCACACCAGCAGCGCATTGCGCCAGTTCGAGTCCATGGACGGATGGTCGTCGCGGGTGTGACCACCGCGGCTCTCGGTGCGCATGAGTGCGGCCTTCGCGACGCACTCGCAGACCAGCAGCATGTTGCGTAGGTCGACTGCGAGATGCCAGCCCGGATTGAACTGACGATGTCCCTCGACCTGCGTGCCGCCCAGGCGCTTTCGCAGGTCCGCGAGCACGCCGATCGCCTCCTGCATCTCGTCCTCTTTCCGGATGATCCCGACCAGATCGTTCATGGCCTGCTGGAGGTCGGTGTGCAGGGTGTAGGGGTTCTCCGGTTTGCCCTCGGCCGGCGAATCGAAGGGCGCAAGCACGGACGCCGCCGCCCGGTCGATGTCGTCGGCGGAGACCGCGGGACGGGTCGCCAGCGATTCGACGTACGCCGCCGCCCCGAGGCCGGCACGACGCCCGAAGACCAGCAGGTCCGACAACGAGTTGCCGCCCAACCGGTTCGAACCGTGCATCCCGCCGGAACACTCGCCGGCCGCGAACAGGCCCGGAACCCGTGACGCGGCCGTGTCCGGATCCACCTCGATCCCGCCCATCACGTAGTGACAGGTCGGCCCCACCTCCATCGGTTCGGCGGTGATGTCGACGTCGGCGAGTTCCTTGAACTGGTGGTGCATCGACGGCAGCCTGCGCATGATCTCCTCGGCGGGCATGCGGGACGCGATGTCGAGGTAGACGCCGCCGTGCTCGGTGCCGCGTCCGGCCTTGACCTCCTCGTTGATCGCCCGCGCGACCTCATCCCGCGGCAGCAGGTCCGGTGTTCGCCGGGCGCTGTCGTTGTCCGCCAGCCATTTGTCGGCTTCCTCTTCGGTCTCGGCGTACTGACCTTTGAAGACCGGTGGGATGTAATCGAACATGAAGCGCTTGCCCTCGGTGTTCTTGAGAACTCCACCGTCGCCGCGAACGCCCTCGGTCACGAGGATGCCCTTGACGCTGGGCGGCCACACCATCCCGGTCGGATGGAACTGGACGAACTCCATGTTGATCAGGCTCGCGCCGGCTCGCAGTGCCAAAGCGTGCCCGTCGCCGGTGTATTCCCACGAATTCGACGTCACCTTGAACGACTTGCCGATCCCGCCGGTGGCGACGACCACCGCGGGCGCCTCGAACACGATGAAGCGGCCGGACTCGCGCCAATACCCGAACGCACCGGCGATCGCGTCGCCGTCCTTCAGCAGTTCGGTGATCGTGCATTCGGCGAACACCTTGATGCGCGACTCGTAGTCACCGGTGGCGGCGTAGTCCTCCTGCTGCAGCGAGACGATCTTCTGTTGCATCGTCCGGATGAGCTCCAGCCCGGTGCGGTCGCCGACATGAGCGAGTCGAGGATAGGTGTGGCCGCCGAAGTTGCGCTGCGAAATCCGCCCGTCCGCGGTTCGATCGAACAGGGCGCCATAGGTTTCGAGTTCCCAGACGCGATCCGGGGCCTCCTTGGCGTGCAACTCGGCCATGCGCCAGTTGTTCAGGAATTTGCCGCCCCGCATCGTGTCCTGGAAGTGCGTCTGCCAGTTGTCTTTCGAGTTGGCGTTGCCCATCGAGGCGGCACATCCGCCTTCGGCCATGACCGTGTGGGCCTTGCCGAACAGCGACTTGCACACCACGGCCACCGAGTAGCCGCGCTCGCGGGCCTCGATGACCGCCCGCAACCCGGCACCGCCCGCACCGATGACAACGACGTCGTACTCGTAGCGTTCCGGCTCGGTCATCTATCGGGACTCCCAACGTTGAGAACGGCTGCACCACAGGCGTTGTGTTGTCACTCGGTCAACCCACGAACCTCAGGTCCGAGATGGTGTTGCTGGCGACCAGCATGATGTAGAAGTCGGTGAGCACCAAAGTCCCGAGCGTGATCCAGGCGAATTGCATATGCCGGGTGTTGAGCTTGGACACCTGACTCCAGACCCAGTACCGCACCGGATGTTTCGAGAAGTGCTTGAGCCGGCCGCCGGTCACGTGGCGACACGAGTGGCACGACACCGTGTAGGTCCACAGCAGGAGCACGTTCACGACGAGGATGACGTTGCCCAGCCCGAAGCCGAAACCGCCGCCTTTACCGTGGAAGGCGACGATCGCGTCGTAGGTGTTGATCACCGAGATGATCACGGCCACGTAGAAGAAGTACCGGTGCGAATTCTGGATGATGAGCGGCAGTCGCGTCTCGCCGGTGTACCGACTGTGGGGTTCGGCGACGGCGCAGGCAGGCGGCGACAGCCAGACCGACCGGTAATAGGCCTTGCGGTAGTAGTAGCAGGTCAGTCGGAACCCGAGCAGGAACGGCAGGGAGAGGAAAGCCAGCGGAATCCACACCGGGAGTTCGGGGAAGGGGGTACCGAAATGACTCGCTCCGGGCACGCACGACTCGCTGAGGCACGGCGAATAGAACGGCGAGAGGTAGTGATAGTCCGCGGCGTAATAGGCGGTGCGCACGAAAGACCGGATCGTCGCGTAGATGACGAAGGCCGCGAGACCCACGACTGTCAGCAGCGGCGACAGCCACCACCTGTCCTGGCGGAGAGTTCGGGCCAGGATTCGCGCGCGGCCCGGAGAGAAGACCCCGACTGTGTCCCGCTCAGTCGCGGGGGCGCTCACTTCGTGCGCTCACGCGAATGAAAGCCCAGCCCTTCGTCTTGCGCACCCAGCCAGGCCGACTCGTCCGACTTGCAGTCAGGCACATAGATAACCTGGTCTCGCCCGACTTTCGTCTGCAGCAGCGGTGGCGGTGCGTGCTCGAAGTCGTGAAGGTCGATCTCCAGCCGATCCAGATCGTTGGACATTCGCCGAACCGCGTCTACATCGCCGTACTGCGTCTGCAGCGTGGTCATGTGATGCCGTAGCGCACCTATACTGCGATGCAGCTCCTTCATCTCGGTCGATATCATGGCACATCCCTTCCTGCCTATGTGATGAAGAACACAGTACCGGCCGGGCCCGCCGAGTCAACGATGTTGGCGGAACGTGTCGGCTCCCCCGACCGGAGGCCGCCAGATGAACGACGACGACCACGTTCCCGCGGAGAACCTGTCGCGCGCCGAGCAGCGATGGACCGCATCGGCGTTCGTACTGGTCGCGATGGCGATCCCGTTCCTCCTGCCCGCGCGCTACGCCGCCGGTACCGCCTGGCTGCTCCCCGCGATCGAGGGGATGGTGCTGCTGACACTCATCGTGGTGGACCCGGGCCGCATCGACCGGCCCGGCCGGTGGGTCCGCGGCCTCTCCGTCGGGCTGGTCGTCGCCATCGCCGCAGGTGCGGCGTGGGGAGCGGGACGACTCGTGTGGGACCTGCTGCACGGAGATCCGCAGACCGCGGCGGCGAACCAGTTGCTGGTCGCCGGGGCTCTCGTCTGGCTGCAGACCGTCATCGCGTTCGCATTCCTCTACTGGGAGCTCGACGGCGGCGGTCCGGTGAACCGGCACCTGCGTCCGGCCGCATACCCGGACCTCGCCTTTCCGCAACACCTCGAGCCACGGCTGGCACCATCGGGATGGCGGCCGGTGTTCTTCGACTACCTCTATCTGGCCCTGACCAACGCGACTGCCTTCAGCCCCACCGACGTGATGCCGCTGTCGCGTCGTGCGAAGCTGGCGATGGCGTCACAGTCGCTGTTGTCGATCGTCATCCTCAGCCTGGTGGTGGCCAACGCGGTCAACCTCCTCGATTGACGACCGCGGCACGCTCGCACACTGGAATAGGGTCGGCGACATGACGGTTGTGCCGGCGGGGTCCGGAGGACCAGATCGGAGTCACGATGAGCGAGCCATCTATCGGAACCGTGCCGTCGCGGCAGGTCATCCCGGGTACCGAGCGGCACATCTTCCGAAGCGAGTGGCTCGATTCCCGCCAGTCCTTCCCCGTCACGGGCAACTTCGATCTCGCGGCGAACGCCCACGGAGTCCTGCTGGTGCACAACGACGATCGCGTCGACGCCGGTGAAGGTTTCGACGCCCACTTCCACCGGGACGCCGAAATCGTCACGTGGGTACTCGAAGGTGCTGTCACTCATCGTGATTCGTTCGGCAACACCGGCGTGATCACGCCGGGCGTCGCGCAGCGGATGAGCGCGGGCCGCGGGATCACCCACACCGAGGCGAATGCTTCACGGCGCAGCGAGAACCGGGACCTGCGCGTCGTGCAGATGTGGGTGGCGCCCGAGCACGGCGGAGGTGAACCCGGCTACGCCGAACGCGACTTCAGCGCCGATCTCGCGACCGGCGGGCTGGTCACGGTGGTCTCCGGCAGGCCCGAACACGCGGGCACGGATGCGATCTCGATCGGCAACCCGTTCGCGGCGCTGCACGTGGCCCGGATCGGTTCCGGACAGTCGGTCGCCCTTCCCCCGGCACCGTACGGACATTTCTACGTTGCCAAGGCGGTGTCGAGCTGGACGACGGCATCCGACTCGTCGAGGGCGACGCGCTGCGCACCATCGATGAGGGCGCGGTCAGTGTCACCGCGACGTCAGAGGCCGAGATCCTGTTCTGGGAGATGCACACGACGTTCAACCGTGACCTCTGACCACCCGTCGGGCCGAACTGGACGCGGAAAGGAAGCCCAACATTCGTCAACCGGCGATGACGGCGACTGCGAATGCGAGGTCACCCGACGATGGCGCCCCGGAGGTACTGGTCCAGAATGCGCCGGATGTCGACTGCCGGGTTGATGGCGGTGCGGTAGAACACTAGTGAATCCGTGATCGCGAGCAGATCTTCGACCTCGATGCCCGAATTCGGCAGGCCGGCACCGGCGAGCGAACGCGTCGCCACCAGTCGTGCCACGTCCTCGACGTCGGACCGACCGGTCAACCTTCGGCGAATGGCGGGCAGATCGTCGAGTTCGAGGATGAGCGCGTAACGGGCGCGCATGTCGTCGTGTCTGGCAGCGAGGGTGTCGACCAATTCCGACAGCGATCCGGCCAGTTCGTCGACCGGAACCCGTCCGTCGTGGTCGACCCCTTCATCTGTCATCACCAATGCCTCGGTGTCGATCCGGGTGCGGGCCGCCAGTGCGTCGACGATGAGCTCGATCAGCGCGATCCGGGTCCTCGCATGGTAGGAGGTCGACCCCAGCGGCAACCGCGCCTCCCGATCGACAGCCCGATGGGTGAGTGCGCGGACACCGTCGCGGGCGATGATTCGGATGCCGGCATCGGCGATGACATCCCGACGCCCGCCTCCACTGGTCGAATCCGCAGACATGCGCGAGATACTACAGATGTAGCGGATCGTCCCGTAGTCTCTACATGTGTAGAGCCCGATGCATCGCGGTGGACGGAGACGCCAGTGGAAATCGATTTCGTACCCGACCCAACGCTGTATCCCTTCGAGTCACGATGGTTCGAATCGTCGGTCGGACGGCTTCATTACATCGACGAAGGCGTCGGGCGACCTGTCCTGATGTGTCACGGCTCCCCCACCTGGAGCTTCCTCTACCGGCACATCGTGACCGGGCTGCGCGATCGTTTTCGCTGCGTCGCCCTGGACCTCCCCGGCTTCGGGCTGTCCACTCGCCCCGACGGGTTCGGCTACACCATCGCCGAGCTGACGGTTGTCCTCGGCGAGCTGATCGACCACCTCTCCTTGGACGACTTCGTCCTGGTGGGTCACGACTGGGGTGGACCCATCGGACTCGGTGCGGCAGTCCCCCGCGCCGAACGCGTGGGCGGGATCGTTCTCGCGAACACCGCGTTCTGGCCGATCGATCTGCTACCGAATCGATTGTTCAGCGCGGTCATGAGCAGTCGTCCGTTGCGACAGTGCATCCTCGAACAGAATCTGCTCATCGAAGGCGTACTGCTCGGCAGGTTCGGGCCGGACTTGACCAACGCGGAGGCCGAGCACTATCGGCGGGTGCAACCGAGTCCCGACGCCCGATATGGACTCTCGGTCATGCCCGGCGAGATCCGCTCGGCGAGACCACTCCTCGAGCAGTTGGCCGCGGATGTCCCGCTCCGTCTGGGCGATAGGCCGGCACTCGCCGTATGGGGGATGGGGGACATCGTTTTCCGGCCGCGACGCTGCATCCCCAAGATTCGCGCGGCCTTCTCCGACCTGGAGGTCGTCGAGCTCCCGGACGCCAAGCACTTCGTGTCCGAAGACGCTCCCGAGACGATGAGCGCGGCAATCGCCGCGCGATTCCGCGATCGGTGACGAGCTTCGACGACCAATTCTTCGTTGAACTGCACACGATTTGCCATACTGCTGCCAGTTTCCGGCGGCACGGCTACTGTGTGAGCCACTCGAAGGGCGAGGCACTTCGCGCGCCTCGCCGGCCAGGTCGCCAGCGAAAGGACGTTCATGCCTTCCCCGTCGCCCGCAGCACGACTCGCGGCTGAGTTCTTCGGAACATTCTGGTTGGTCTTCGGCGGATGCGGCAGCGCGATCTACGCCGCCAAGCAGATCGCCCAGTCCGAGGACGGCCAGGACACCTTCCAGGTCGGAATCGGGTTCCTAGGTGTCTCTCTGGCTTTCGGTCTCACCGTGGTGACGATGGCCTACGCGGTGGGGCACGTCTCCGGCGCACACTTCAATCCCGCGATCACGCTGGGTGCCGCCGTCAGCGGCCGGCTCTCCTGGAAAGAGCTGCCCACCTATTGGGTCGCGCAGGTCGTGGGTGGTCTGTTGGCCGGCCTCATGCTCTTCCTCATCGCCAAGGGCCAACCCGGGTTCACGGCTGAGGGCAACATGGCCGCCAACGGATTCGGCGAACACTCCCCCAGCAACTACTCCCTCACCGCGGTCCTCATCGCGGAGATCCTGCTGACGGCGTTCTTCCTCATCGTGGTCCTCGGCGCGACCGACGGACGCGCTCCCGCGGGCTTCGGCCCGCTCGCCATCGGACTGTGCCTCACGCTCATCCACCTGATTTCGATCCCGATCAGCAACACATCGGTCAATCCGGCGCGCTCGACGGCGGTCGCCTTCTTCAACGGCAACGGCGCACCCGGACAGCTGTGGGCTTTCTGGCTGGCGCCGCTGATCGGCGGACTGATCGGCGGTCTCCTCTACCCGCTGCTGTTCCAGAACGGGAAGCGCGCGGCAGCCGAACCAACACGGACCGAGACCGCCGACGCCTGATCGTGGCGATGGGCCGGTTCGAGGACGCCCCTGCCGTGCGACTGATGAACCCGAATGCTCGGAGCGGGCCCAACTACTGCTCCCTGAGGAGGCCGGAGCTTGCGGAGGCCGTCACGAAGGGTCCTGGTGAGTCGGGTTGCGAAGACCCTTCGTGACGCGCCCTCCGCAAGCCCGGGCGCTCCTCAGGGAGCAGGGGGCAGGGCGTCCTTTCGGATCAGGGAGCAGGGGCCGGTCGTCGACCTCGACGCGCTCCTTCGTCGCTCGCTCGGCCCGGCGGCTTGCGCTCCTCACACCTCAGGGAGCGAAGGGAGGCCCGGCAGGCCTCGGATTCAGGACGGCGCGACCACCCGCAGGACCTCTCGCCCCGAGTGCAGCCGGGCGATGTTGTCGGTGATGTCGCGCACCCGCCCGACGAACGTGTCACGGGTGACCCCCGAGATGTGCGGGGTCATCAGCACGTTGGGCAATTCGCCGAACGGCAGGCCCGACGGGTCCGCTCGATCGCTGCCCGTCGGATAGCGGTACCAGACGTCGAGCGCTGCTCCGCCGATCAAGCCGTCCCGGAGGGACTCGTACAGATCCTGCTCGACGACGAGCGGGCCGCGGCCCACGTTGACCAGCACACCCCCGGGCCCGAGCCGCCGCAGGTGGCCGGCGTCGATCATCCCGGTGGTACTCGCGGTCAGCGGCGCGGAGACCACCACGACATCGGATTCGACCATCAGACGACCGAGATCAGTGGTGTCGCCGTACCATTCGAGCCCGGTGTCGTCGACGACCCGGCCGGACCCGGTCACCGCACAGGCCCGCGCGCCGAAGGCACCCATCAAGTCCGCGGTTCGTCGACCGATGTGGCCGAAACCCACGTAGCCGATCATCGCGCCACGCAGCGTCCGCGGCTGTTCCACCCCGTCGCGGTACACCGCCGAGGCCCACAGCCCCTGCCGTAGCGCGGCGTCCTGGCCGAGGAGACCTCGGCGCACCGTGACCACCGCGGCGGCGATGTACTCGGCGATCGAATCCTCGTGGTGAAAGGTGTTGGCCACCTCGGTGTTCGCCGCGAGGTCACCGAAACTGACCTTGTCGGTGCCGGCGCCACCGGTCAGCACCAGCCGCAGACCGGATCCCGCGCGAGCCATCGCCGGGGTCACCCGACCGCCGACGTAGACGTCGGCGTCGGCCAGATCGGCCACGAGCGCAGCCTCGTCGAAGGCCGCGTGCCAGGACGTGTTCACATCGGCGGGCAACAGGCTCTCGAACAGCTCGCGGTGCGGCACGAAGTTCCGTTCACCCACCACGACTTTCAGGTCGTCGCCGCGCGTATCCGCCACGACCTCAGCTCCGCACGAGCGCGGGTCGTTTGCTGTCGAACGTCCAGTCCGGGATGAGGAACTGCATCCCGATCGCGTCGTCCCGCGCCCCGAGCCCTTCGGTGCGGTACAGCTGATGAGCGGCTTCCACCTGCTCCATGTCGACTTCGACGCCGAGACCCGGCCGGTCGGGAACCGTGAGGTGACCGTCGACGATCTCGTACGGCTCGGTGGTGAGACGTTGTCCGTCCTGCCAGATCCAGTGCGTGTCGATCGCGGTGATCTCGCCCGGCGCAGCGGCCGCGACGTGCGTGAACATGGCCAGTGACACGTCGAAGTGGTTGTTGGAATGCGATCCCCAGGTGAGCCCCCAGGCATCACACAGTTGCGCGACGCGCACCGAGCCGGCCATGGTCCAGAAGTGTGGGTCGGCCAGCGGGATGTCGACCGCATTCGTGCGGATCGTGTGCCCGAGCTCGCGCCAGTCGGTCGCGATCATGTTGGTCGCGGTCGGCAGCCCGGTCGCGCGCTTGAATTCGGCCATCACCTCACGGCCGGAGAACCGGCCCTCCGGTCCCACCGGGTCCTCGGCGTAGGCGACCACATCGCGCAAGCGTCCGCCGATCCGGATCGCCTCCTCGAGCAACCAGCCGCCGTTGGGATCGAGCGTCACCCGGGCCGTCGGGAAGCGTTCCGCCAGCGCGGTGACGACGTCGGCCTCCTCGTCGGGCGACAGAACCCCGCCCTTCAGCTTGAAATCGGCGAAGCCGTACCGCTTCTGGGCCGCCTCGGCGAGTGCGACGACACCGTCGGCATCAAGGGCCTCCTGATGACGCAAACGCATCCAGTCATCGGTCTCGCCGGCACCGTCGGCGTAGTCCAGCGTTGTCCTGGTGCGATCCCCCACGAAGAACAGATAACCGAGCGCAGCAACGCGATCACGCTGCTGTCCCTCGCCGAGCAGCGCCGCCACCGGCACACGGAGGTGCTGGCCGAGGAGATCCAACAGTGCCGATTCGACGGCGGTCACCGCGTGGATCGTGATGCGTTGGTCGAAAGTCTGATCCCCGCGGCCACCACGGTCACGATCGGCGAACGTACGCCGGATGTCCTGCAGGACCGCGTTGTACTCGCCGATACCGCGACCTTCGACGATCGGTCGCGCATCGTCGAGCGTGGTGCGGATCGGTTCGCCGCCCGGGACCTCACCGACCCCCTGGTTGCCTTCGGAGTCGGTCAGCACGACCAGGTTCCGGGTGAAGAACGGGGCGTGTGCGCCGGACAGGTTGAGCAGCATGCTGTCTCGTCCCGCGACGGGGATCACCCGCATCTCGGTGACCACCGGAGTCGTCGTGGACGTCGATGTGGCTGTCGTCATGGTGAGGTCCTTTCAGAAGTGTCAGAAGAAGATCTGCTGGCCGATGAGCAGTGCCGCGCCGACGGCCGACACCGTGATCGACACGGTGCGGAGCCGATCCCGGTCGAGTACCCGGTTGACGGCGCGGGAGGCGATGAAGCCGAGGACGACGACCGGTGTCAGGGCGAGGAACGCCCAGAGGATCTCGGCGCTCACGCTGCCGGTCGCGGCGAGCGCGGCCATCGACATCAGGCTGCCGACGAGGAAGAACGCACTCATGTTGCTACGCACGTGCGCGTTCTCCTCGCCGGAGTACACCAGCGCCATCGGGGGGCCGCCGATCGACGTGGCCGTGCCGAGCAATCCGGAGGCCGCGCCCGCGGTGGCCAGGTTGCGACGTACCGGTGCCGGCCGCCAGCCGACGGAGGCGATCACGACACCGCCGAGCACGACCGCCGCCAACAGCAGTGACAAACCGCGGGTGGGCAACCAGACCAGCAGCAGGGCGCCGGCGACGGTCCCGGGGACCCGACCGGCCAGAGCCCACCCGGTACCGCGGAAGTCCAGGCTTCCCCGCTCGCGGATCACCACCAGCAGCGTGACTGTCGTCGCCGAAGCGATCAGCATGCCGGGAAGCAGTGTCGGCGCCACCAGGGCGACCACCGGCGCGGCGAGCATGCCCATCCCGAAACCGATGGATGCCTGCATGCAGGACGCGAGGAACACGGCCACCGCGATGGTCACGCATGCCACGACGCTCACGCCAGTACGGCCTTCGTACCGCCGGGCGTGTTCACGCCGCCGGGGCAGGCATGCCCAGGCCGACCCGTCCGCGGGGGTGATAGCACTCGGCGATGTGACCGGCCTCCTGCCGATCGGTGACGGCCGGCGGCAGCGCGGTCGCGCAGACGTCGGTGGCGTGTGCGCAGCGCGTCCGGAACCGGCAGCCCGACGGCGGATTGAGAGGCGAGGGCACCTCGCCGCTCAACAGGATTCGCGAGCGGCGGTTGTCGGCGTCGAGCGTCGGTGCCGCGGACATCAGCGCCTCGGTGTACGGGTGCGCAGGATGGTCGAACACGGCTTCGGTACTGCCTGTTTCGACGATCCGGCCCAGGTACATCACCGCGACCCGGTCGGCCACATGACGCACCACCGACAGATCGTGCGAGATGAAGATGTAGGAGATGTCGAGCTCCTGCTGGAGTTCGTTCAGCAGGTTCAGCACCTGCGCCTGTACCGAGAGGTCCAGCGCCGACACCGGCTCGTCGCAGATGATCACCTCGGGATCGAGCGCGAGCGCACGGGCGATTCCCAGGCGCTGGCGCTGACCGCCCGAGAACTCCTGCGGGCTGCGGTGTTCGTCGCTCGGCCGCAACCCGACGAGATGCAGCAGTTCACGGACGCGGGCGGCCCGGTCACGCTTGCGCGGGTACAGGTCCTTGTGGGTACGCCACGGCTCGCCGATGATCTCGGCCGCGGTCATCCGATTGTTCAGCGAGGCATACGGATCCTGAAAGACCATCTGCACCTTGCGGCGCAGGGCGAGCAGGTCCTTGCCCTTGAGCCGGTAGGGGTCGGTGCCGTCCCAGCGAACGGTGCCGGTGTCGGGCCGCTCGAGCATCATCAGCGTTCGGGCGAGAGTGGACTTGCCGCAGCCGGATTCGCCGACCAGACCGAGTGTCTCGCCGCGGCGGAGATCGAGATCGATCCCGTCGAGCGCCCGGAGTTGTTTGCGGCCGCCCTTGCCGGACACCGCGAAGGTCTTTCCGACGTCGCGTACTTCGAGGACCCGGCTCGAGTCGAGCGGGGCCGCGGCACCGCGCGCCTTGTCGAGGCCGGGCGTCTTGTCGAGGCTGGTCGTCTCAGGCATTGTCGATCTCCTCCGAGAAGTGGCAGGCAGCGGCCCGGTTGGTGCCGGTGGTCGTCAGCGTCGGCCGTTGCTGCACGCACTGCGCGCGGGCCAGCGGACACCGCGCCTGGTACACACAGCCAGTCGGGATCGAGTGCAGGTCGGGCGGCGTACCGCCGATCGACTTGAGATCGGCCCCCCGTTCGGCGCTGACGGGAACGGAATCGAGCAGTCCCTTGGTGTACGGATGCTTCGGACTGCCGAACACCTCGGCCACCGGTCCGGTCTCGACGACGTTGCCCGCGTACATGATCGCGACGCGGTCGGCCTGCTCGGCGACGAGCGCGAGGTCGTGGGTGATCAGGACGACCGCCATGTCGTGTTCGGCCCGGAGGCGCCCCAGCAGAGCCATGATCTGGGCCTGCACTGTCACGTCGAGAGCGGTGGTGGGTTCGTCGGCGAGCAGCACCTTGGGGCTCAACGCCACCGCCATCGCGATGAGCAGACGTTGCCGCATCCCACCGGAGAACTGGTGCGGGTAGGAGTCGACGCGCGACTCCGGTTCCGGGATGCCCACGTGCCGCATCAGTTCGATCGCCTCGAGGCGGGCCTTCTTCTTCGACATCCCGCGATGGATGCGGAACGGTTCGGCGAGCTGGGTCCCGACCGGGTACACCGGGTTGAGGGCGGTCAGCGCGTCCTGGAACACGATCGCGAGTTCGGTGCCGGCCATCTCGCGCCGCTTCGACGCGGGAGCGGAGACGAGGTCGACGGAGTCGAGGACGATCGATCCGTCCGAGACCGAGGCGATCGGGTCGAGCAACCCGACGAGCGCCTGTGCGGTCATCGACTTGCCACACCCGGATTCGCCGAGCAGGGCCAGGGTTTCGCCGCGGCGGGCCCGGAAGGAGACGTGGTCGACCGCCCGCACGGTACCGGTGGGCGTCCGCAGATCGACGGTCAGGTCGACGACGTCGAGTGCGACCCGGTCGTCGGTGCCGGCGTCGGGCCGGTCGAGGGCAGGAGCACTCATCGCAGCGCCTTTCGTGAGGAGAAGAACCGCTTGCGGGCGTTGGGGGTGGTCAGCCGCCACCGCTGGCCGGGATCGGTCGCGATGCGCGCCCACGCGGCCAGCATCGTGGCCGACACGGTTGTGATGACGATCGCCAGGCCCGGGAAGAACGACAGCCACCATGCGGTCTGCAGGTAGGTCCGGCCCTGCGACACCATCAGTCCCCAGCTGATGTCGGGCGGCTGGATTCCGATGCCGAGGAACGACAGGGACGACTCGGCGAGCATCACGTAACAGAAGTCGAGCGTGGCCACCGTAAGCAGCGTGGGCAGCAGGATCGGCAACACGTGCCCGCGGAGGATGGCGCCGCTACTCGCACCGAATGTCCGTGCCGCGTCGACGAACACGCGGCTCTGGAGCTCGGCCGACTCCGCGCGTGCGGTCCGCAGGTAGATCGGGATGCGGGTGATCGCCAGGACGGCGATGATGTTCGCGGCGCTCGGCGAGAACACGTACAGGATAACGACGGCGAGCAGCAGAGACGGGAAGCTCATGATGACGTCGGCGATGCGCATCGCGGTGGTCTCCCGCCAGCCGCGGTGATATCCCGCCCACATGCCGATCGCCGAGCCGACGACGCACGAGATGATCACCGCAGGAAGGGAGACCATGAGCGTGGTCTGACAGGCGACGATGAGCCGGGCAAGCATGCTGCGCCCGAGCGGGTCGGTGCCCAGGACGTTCATCCACCCGGTGTCGAGGTTGAACGGCGGGAGATTCGACTCGTCGAGATTCTGGTCGGTCGCGGCGTCGCCGACGAGCCATGGACCGAAGATCGCGGTCAGCAGGATGAACGCAAGGATACCGGCCGCGACGGTCGCGAACTTGTCACGGAACAGCAACCGCCACAGCGGCATCTGACCGGCGGGCACCTTCTTGGTGGCGACGGAGTCGCCGGTGATGTCGGTCGAGGCGACGGGACTCGTCGTGTCGACGGGATCGGTGACTATGGACATGGTGTCGGTACTCCTCTGGTCGCCGGCGACTAGACCGTGGCCTTGTCACGAACGCGGGGGTCAAGCAGGGCGAGACCGGCGTCGATGACGATGTTCAGGATGAAGATGCTGATGGCGGTGAGGAGCACCGCCGCCTGCAGGACCGCGAAGTCGCGTTGCAGGATCGAATCGATCATCAGCTTGCCGATGCCGGGCCATCCGAAGATGGCCTCGACGATGACCGCACCGTTGATCAGGCCGACCGCGAGATCGCCCGCGACGGTGAGGGCGGGTGCGGCCGCGTTGCGCAGGGCGTGATGGGTGACGATCCGCAGATCCCCGGCGCCCTTGCTGCGTGCGACCTTGACATACGGGGCCGCCAGCGCGGAGACCATGGCCCCGCGCACCACCTGGGTGAGCACGCCGAGCGGTCGGATCATCAGGGTCGCGATGGGCAGTACCCAGGCCAGGGTTCCGCCGGTGCCCGATGTCGGCAGCCAGCCGAAGACGACCGCGAAGATCCAGATCCCGGTGATCGCGAACCAGAAGTCGGGGACGCTGGCCGCGGTCATCGACAGCAGGCTCGAGAAGCGGTCGGCGAGCGAGTTCGGTCGGTAGGCCGCCCAGCAACCGATGACGATCGAGCCGAGGACGGACAGCACGAGCGTGACGAAGGCGAGCTGCAGAGTCGCCGGGAACGCTGCGAGCGCCATGCTCGCCGCCTGCTGACCGGTCTTCAGTGACTCACCGAAGTCGAGGTGGAAGACGCCGGCGAGGTAGTCGGTCATCTGTTGCCAGATCGGTTTGTCGAGCCCGTTCGCGGCGGCGAACTCGGCGCGCTGCTCCGGGGTCGCGGAGACCGGGAGGTAGAGATTGGTGGGGTCGCCGGTGAGCCGGGCCATGAAGAACACGCCGAACAAGACGATGATCAGCGGGATCAGGCTGGTGAACATCCGGCGCCGGAGGAAGGTGAGCATCGGTCATCGCCTCTGTTTCAGTCGTTCTGGGCTGGCGCGTGGGTCATCTCGGCGAGACGCATCTCGTCACCGGTGGCCGAATTGGGCCGGTAGGCAACACGATTCGCTTTCGCGAGAACTGCTTGCATGTGTGCGATATACGCGTACTGGCGGATCTCGCGCGGCTCGGTGGCCAGCACCGCGGCGAGTGCGTTCTGACGGGCCGGGCCGGTGAGGGCCTCGGCGGCGCGGATCTGTTCGTCGTAGGCGGCTGTGCCGTAAGTGCTCTGGTAGCCGTCGGACAGCATGTACTGGTCGAGGGTGAATTGGGTGTCACCGGCCTGGTTGCCGTGCATGATCATCAGCAGCACAGGCCCCGACCCGGGTACGAAAGGCCTTGTCTGATACTGCATCTGACCTGATGTGTCCATCATCTCGATCTTGACGTCCAGCCCGATCTTGCTGAGCGTGAACTGCAGGTTCTCGATGGTCTCGTTGATCTTGGGGAACTGACCGGTTCGGCCGATGAGGCGGATGGTTCGGTCGACCGGGACACCATCCGCCCGTGCTTCGTCGACCAACCCTTTCGCACGGTCGAGGTCGTACGGCGTCGGGGTGAGCTGATCGTTGTAGCCGACGATGCCTTTGCCGACCAACTGCGCTGCCGGCGTGCCGAGGCCCTGGAACAGCGCGTCGACGATGCCGGCGCGATTGACGGAGAGGTCGATGGCCTCGCGCACCCGATAGTCGTTCAGCGGGGCATCGGTGGCCTGCATCCGCAGCGCGGTCGTCTCGTTGTTGGTGTAGGCGATACCCAATTCGCCTGCGCCGTCTTCCGGCCCCAGTGACGTGGCGACGTCCGCCTCGTCGTTGGTCACCATCGCGGCACGGACGCTGCCCTCGGCGCGCCACTGGTACACGGCGCGGGTGAACTCCGGCGCATCGCCGTGATAGTTCGGATTCGCCTTGAGCGCGACCCGCTGTCCGGAATCCCAGAAGTCCACCATGTAAGGGCCGGTTCCGATCGGCACCCGCACCTTGTCGTCGGCGACGGTGGTACGCGGGACGATCTCGATGAAGGAGAGACGCAGCGGAAGGATCGGGTCGGGTGTCTCCGTGCGGACCTCGATGGTGTCGGGGTCGACCACAGTCACCTCGCGGGTGGTGTCGTCGAAGACGTAGCCGTTGACGTCACAGCCGATCGCGCCGTTGAACGTGCGGCGAATCGAGAACGCGGCATCCTCGGCGTCGAACGGCTGCCCGTTGCTGAACCGGATACCCGTGGCCGTGGTGAAGCGCCATACGTTCGGTTCGACCTGGGTCCATTCGGTCGCGAGACTCGGCTCGAGCGCACCACTGTCGGGGTTCCGTTCGATGAGCGGCTCGGTGATGTTGGACCGCACGACGACGCCGGTCGCCGTCAGCGAGGCATCGCAGGGTTCCAGCGTGGGCGGCTCTTGGGGCAGGACTATGCGCAGGGTGTCCGGGGAAGCGCTCTCGCCGGCTGTCGTGTTGGCGACGCTGCAACCACTGGCCGCGAGCGCGGCCACCGCGGACAGGACCAGCAGACACCCGGCGGGGCGCTTCCGGGATCGCAGATGTGCGATCTGCATGGGGACCTCCGATGAGAGAAAGACTGCGAGTGATCTCGCGGTGGGCTCGACCGCGTTTGTGACGGTAGACACACGCTATGAGCGTCGCGATGACGGCGTCAACAGCACAAAAGCCCAGCAAAAGGCCGTTTCGACGGGTTTTGGCTCCGTCCGGGGAGTGCCAGGCGGAGCGCGTGCGAGACCAGAAACAGCCGCTGACCTGACGGTTCTCCTGACCGACGTGCCAGACACCGAATCGACGACGCCGCATCCATACTGTTTGAGTATCGATCCATGTTATTTGCGTGTTGGACAGGTATCCGTGAGCGCTTCTAGCGTGGAGTCATCCACCGAAGGACCGGTCTGTGTCCTGCACTCCTGGAGGTCAAGCATGACGAGCAGTACGGCCGGCACCGCGACGGCAACGGAAACCATTGGACTGAAGGACCTTTCGTCGTTCCACGGCTCTGTTCTCCGCGTCGGCCCGCTGAAGCCCTCGCTCGAGGAGCGTCTCGAAGGTACCTACGGCGCCCCGCGACTGCCCGATGACCGAGAGGCGCGGAAGGCCTTCCTCGCGCGCAACGCCGACGCAGTGACCGCGGTCGTGACCTCGGGACGAACCGGGGTGGACGCCGGCTTGATGGCCGAGCTCCCGAACCTCGGCGCCATCGTCCATTTCGGCGTCGGTTACGACACCACCGACGTCACCCGTGCCGCCGAGCTCGGCATCGGCGTCAGCAACACCCCGGACGTCCTCACCGACTGCGTCGCCGACACCGCAGTCGGACTACTCCTCGACACGATGCGCGGACTCGCCGCGGCCGATCGGTTCGTCCGGGCCGGCCGCTGGCCCGTGGAAGGCAACGTTCCGCTCACCCGGAAGGTCTCCGGCACCGACGTCGGCATCCTCGGGCTGGGCCGTATCGGCTCGGCGATCGCCCACCGCCTGACCGCCTTCGGGTGCCGGATCGCCTACCACAACCGCCGTCCCATCGACGGCTCACCGTATCGCTACGCGGCGTCGCCGGCCGAGCTCGCCACCCGCGTCGACGTACTGATCGTGGCCGCCGCCGGCGGTGCCGACACGCGCCATCTCGTCAACCGGGACGTCCTCGAGTCGCTGGGCGCCGACGGCTTCCTCATCAATGTGGCGCGCGGCAGCGTCGTCGACGAGGACGCCCTCGTCGACGTGCTGCGGCGCGGCCGACTGGCCGGCGCCGGGCTCGACGTGTTCGCGCACGAGCCGGAGGTGCCCGAGGCGCTGCTGGCCATGGACAACGTCGTACTTCTCCCCCACCTCGCGAGCGGAACGGTCGAGACACGTGCCGCCATGGAGGAACTCACCCTCGCCAACCTCGAGACCTTCCTGCGTACCGGTGACCTGTCGACACCGGTCGTCGCACCGAATCACGCTCTGCGAAAGGACATCTGATGTCTGTCGTCCTCAGCTACCTACCGACACCCGAGGGGCGCGGCGCACTCCCGTTCGGCTTCGCCGAGGCCCGCATGCGCGGCACCGGCGTCGTGATCGTCGCCGATGGTGACAACGCCTCGTCGCCGGAGTTCCTGGTCGACCTGGAGAACGCGCGCGAGGTGGCTCAGGCCGGTGACGTCGACTACCGTGTCGCCGAGAACGATCCGGGCCTCTCGCACGCCGACCAACTCATCGACGCATCGTACGACGACGCAGCGGAGCTCCTGGTGATCGGCCAGCGCAGGCGTTCACCGGTCGGAAAACTGCTGACCGGCAGCGTCGTCCAGCGTGTGCTGCTCGACGCACAGTGCCCGGTGGTCGCGGTCAAACCGCCCGTGCGCGCCGCGGTCTGATCGGGCTTTTCCACCGCAACCACTGCTGGTCGAGCAGCGTCGAACGAGCGAAGCGAGTCCGCCGCGCCCGTCGAGGCCACCGAGGTGAGGTCGTCGACGAGTTCAGGTGCACAGCCGACGAACTCGATCGAGGTCGCCGTCAGATCCATTCACGTTCGGGTAGAACATCTCTCATCAACCGCGCGAGTGCCGGGTTGGTGTTGTCCGCGCGCCAGGCGACGTTCATCTGCACCGGACGATCGCGGATCGCGGTCACCTCTTTGAACACCACCCCGTCGGGATGCATCGTCATCGCCGATTCCGGCACCAGCGCCATCCCCAGCCCGGAATGCACGAGGACCAGCATCGTGTGCACCTGCGTCACGTACTGGACGTAGCGTGGCGAGGCCCCCACCGCAGTGAATGTGCTGATCAGCAGTTCGTTGAAGTAGCGCGCGTCCGTGGGCGAGTACATGATGACCGCCTGGCCGTCGAAGTCCTCGATCGCCAGGTGCTCGACGCCGGCGAACTCGTGATCGGCAGGCAGTGCCGCGACGAGCCGCTCATGATGCAGCGGACGGGAATTCACGCCCGGCCGCGAGATCGGCGGCCGCACGATACCGAGGTCGAGGTCGCCGCGGACCAAGGCCTCGACCTGGGCGACGGTCACCATCTCCCGCAGCACGAGGCGCACGTCCGGCAGTCTCTCACGGGCGGTCTGCATGAGCCGGGGCAACACCGCCCGCGCCGAGGCACCCGTGAAACCGATGTTCACGGTGCCCAGGTCGCCCGCAGGCACCCGACGCACGGTCAGGGCCGCCCCCTCGGCGAGCGCGACGATCCGCCGCGCGTCAGGCAGGAAGGCCGCCCCGGCCGCCGTCAGCGACACCGCACGACTGCTGCGCTCGATGAGCTGAACTCCGAGTTCGTGTTCGAGCTGCTGGATCTGGCGACTCAACGGCGGCTGGGTCATGTGCAACCGCTCGGCCGCTCGGCCGAAATGCAGCTCCTCGGCGACCGCGATGAAGCAGGACAGGCGCGACAGAGAGAACATCGATCCACTTTCGGCATCGTAACCCGGCAATCTGCGGGGTGGTGTGGATGACGCTAGACCACTTCTCGGCTGTCGGTCGAGGGTTCGTTCACCACCGCGGGCTGGTGTTCCGGAAGCCCGGATCGATGGACTGCATGTAGCCGGTGTCGTCGCGATCCCGGATGCCGCAGTCGAGGTATTGCTGGTGCAGGGCCTCCAGCGCCTCGTCGTCGAGTTCGACGCCCAGACCCGGGCCGGTCGGGACCGTCACCGCACCGTCGACGATGTCCAGCACACCGGGCTTCACCACGTCCTCGGTCTTCCAGGGCCAGTGTGTGTCGCAGGCATACGTGAGGTTGGGCGTCGCAGACGCCAGATGCACCATCGCGGCGAGGCTGATACCCAGGTGCGAGTTGGAGTGCATCGACAGCGCCAGCCCGAAGGTCTCGCAGATGCCACCGAGCAGCCGTGAGCGTTGCAGGCCACCCCAGTAGTGATGGTCGGACAACACGACCGAGACCGACCTCTGTCGCACCGCGGGTTCGAGGTGATCGAAGGCCACGACGCACATGTTGGTCGCGAGCGGCATCCTCGCCTGCTCGGCAACCCGTGCCATACCGTCGAGGCCCGGGGTCGGGTCCTCCAGATACTCGACGATCCCCTCGAGTTCTGCTGCGACTCGCACCGAGGTCTCGACGGTCCAGGCGGCATTGGGGTCGAGGCGCAAGGGCACACCGGGGAATTCGGCGTGCAGCGCCTTGATCGCGGCGATCTCCTCGTCGGGGTCGAACACCCCGCCCTTGAGCTTGATCGCGGTGAACCCGTAGCGGTCGATCATGCGGTGTGCCTGCCGGATCAACCCGCTCGGGTCGATCGCCTCACCCCATTCGTCCGGCAGACCGTTGGCTCCGACGGCACCGGGGTGGGCCGCCCATTTGTAGAACAGATAAGCGCTGAACGGAACCCGGTCGCGCACGCTTCCGCCCAGCAGGTCGCTGACCGGCCGGCCGAGAGTCTTCCCCTGGATGTCCAGGCAGGCCACCTCGAATGGTGAGAAGACGCGGTCGGTGGTGCTGGCGGTGGTGATCATCCCGGCCACCCCGTCACCACCGGTGACGGCCAGTGTCGAGATCCGGGCGTCGATGGCCTCCCGGAGGCGGTGTAGGGCGAAGACGTCGAGGCCGATGATCGCCTTGGCAGCCGCCTCCATACGCGCGAGATGGGCGGTGTCCGCGTAAGTTTCACCGAGCCCGCGCACACCGTCGGCGGTGTCGATCACGATGATCGCCCGAAGCGCGTAGGGCTGATGAACGCCAACGGTGTTGAGGAGCGGCGGGTCGACGAAGGCGACCGGAGTGACGGTCACCTTCGTGATCGTGGTGTCGGTCCGGTGGCCGGCGACCGAGGGGTGTCCGACCCGGGGCGTGTCGATCATGTTGGTCGTCATGGCTTCTCAGACCGCTGCTTGAACGGCGAGCGTGCTCGCCAGGACTGCCCGGCCCGCGGCGGTGATCCGCTCGAGTTCGGCCTTGTGCTCGGGAGTCGGCTGGACCAGGGGCGCCCGTACGGGGCCAGCCTCGATGCCCTCCATCGTCACGCCGTGCTTCACGAGGGCGACGGCATATCCCGGCACCTTGTTGCGCAGACGGACCAACGGATGGAAGAAGTCCCGCAGCAGCGCCTCGGTCAGCTCGACGTCGCCGTTCTCCAGCGAGTTGTAGAAGGCGAGGGCCAGCTCGGGAGCGAAGGCGAACGTCGCCGACGAATACAGGGTGACGCCGATGGCGCGGTAGGCCTGCTGTGTGATCTCGGCGGTGGGCAGACCGTTGAAGAACAGGAACTCCTTCGTGTCACCGAGCGCCTCCTTCACCGCGATGACGATGCGCGACACGTTGTCGAGGTCACCCGTGCCGTCCTTGAACCCGATGACGGTCGGCAGCTCGGCGACCTCGACCGCCGACACCTCGTCGAACACCGCATTGCCGCGGTTGTAGACGATGAGCGGCAGATCGGTGGCCGCCGCGACGGATCGTGTGTACTCGGCGAGGCCGGCGGGCGGCATCGTCACCAGATACGGGGGCAGCAGCAGGACACCGTCGGCACCATTGGCTTTCGCGCTCACCGCGAACTCCTTGGCCTGGACCAGGGAACCACCGGCGCCGGCGAACACCGGGACACGGCCCGCGACGGTCTCGACCGCGCAGCGGACGATCCGGCCGAACTCCTCGAGTCCGAGTGCGTGGAACTCGCCGGTGCCGCAGGCGATGAACACGCCGCCGGGGCCGGCTGCCACCCCGCGGTCGATGTGTTCGGCGAGGCGCCGGTAGTCGACCTCTCCGGTGCTGTCGAAAGGTGTGACGGGGAAGAACAAGACGCCGTTGAGCATTGGGACTCCTTGGATGGGTGTGGTTCAGTCGCGGATGAGTTCGCCGTCGACGCGGCGCCAGATGTGTTCGGGGTTTCCGTCGGCAATCGGCTGTGGCAGCAGTGCCGCTGGGACGTCCTGGTACGCCACCGGTCGCAGGAACCGCTCGATGGCGAGCGACCCGACGCTGGTGGAACGGCTGTCGGAGGTGGACGGATACGGGCCGCCGTGGACCATTGCGTGGCCGACCTCGACACCGGTGGGCCACCCGTTGAACAGAATCCGACCGGCCTTGAGCTCGAGCTCCTCGAGCAGGTCGCGGGCGTCGTCGTGGTCGGAGGTCGCGGCATGGATGGTCGCTGTCAGCTGACCTTCGAGCTCGGCAGCAACCTCGCGCACCTGCTTCAGGTCCCGGCAGCGCACGACAAGGCTCGACGACCCGAAGATCTCCTGCTGCAACGTCTTCGACGCGAGGAAGGTCTCGGCGTCCGTACCGAAGAGCGCGGCCCGGCATTCATTCGGCCCGGCCGCATCCGTGGACCGAGCCAGAACATCGGCGGCGGACACGAATTCGTCCACCCCCGTCGCGTAGCTCGCGGCGATCCCCGGGGTCAGCATCGGCGTGGGGTTCGACGCGGAGATCGCTTCGGAAGCTGCGGCGACAAAGGCGTCGAGGCCTGGGCCGTCGACGGCGATGACGAGGCCGGGGTTGGTGCAGAACTGGCCCGACCCCATCGTCAGCGAGCCCACGAACGCACGGCCAAGGGCTGCCGCGTCGTCTCGCAGCGCACCTTCGAGCGGGAAGACCGGGTTGATCGAACTCATCTCCGCATACACCGGGATGGGCTCGGGTCGCGATGCGGCTGCGGCAACGAGAGCTGTTCCACCCGAACGAGATCCGGTGAAGCCGACCGCCTTGATGCGTGGGTCGGTGACAAGTGCGATGCCGATCTCACGACCGGTGCCGTACAGCAACGAGAACGTACCCGCGGGCATACCGGTGGCGACGATCGCGTCAGTGATCAGCTGGCCGACCAGTTCCGAGGTACCAGGGTGTGCGTCGTGCGCCTTGACCACCACCGGACACCCGGCGGCGAGCGCCGACGCGGTGTCTCCGCCGGCGACGGAGAACGCGAGCGGGAAGTTGCTGGCGCCGAACACGGCCACGGGGCCGAGAGGAACTTTGCGTTGCCGGATGTCGGCGCGCGGCAGCGGAGTGCGGTCCGGGCGCGCGGGGTCAATGCGCGCCCCGTGCCAGCTGCCTTCGCGGAGTACAGACGCGAACAGACGGAGTTGACCGGATGTGCGACCGACCTCGCCGGTGATACGTGCGGCCGGGAGTCCGGTCTCTGCGACGGCGCGCTCCACGAGGACCTCGGTCGCGGCGTCGAGGTTGTCGGCGATCGTCGAGAGGAAGTGCGCCCGGCCTTCGGAGGAGGTGGCTCGGTACGGTCCGAAGGCGGCCGCTGCAGCCGCGGTGGCTCGGACCACATCGGCCACGGTGCCGTGTGCGTAGGCGGGCAACAGCCGCGCGTCCGTCGTGGGGTCGATGCCGTATACGGCGCCTCCTGAGCCCGTCACCCGTTCACCCGCGATGATCAGCTGTCCGGTGAGGTCTTGCGTCGTCGACGGTGCGGGCTGCTGCGCAATGGTCATCGTGATCCCATCCCTGGAGTTGACGTTCCGCCGAGGTGGCCATGCCGCCGTGCCACCCGGAAGCCTCATCTACCTCGATGGCGGCTCACCGTCGGCGCCGGTCTGCCGGAGCACTCGGCCTTGTCCTGACCGTAGAACCGGCCATCCATTCATGTCCAAGTCAATTAGTGGCAGCATCAATGCTGGCAATGAATCGATGCAGATGAGTCGACCACGACCAGAGCCTTGGAACACCTGACTGACGCGTCATCCGGGCGACCCACACCGGGACTCCTGACGGACGAAACCGGACGTGTGATGGGACAATCACAGCGCCGAACCCGACATAACGCGCATGGACCGACCCGGTGTGTGCGCCGATCGCCGGACCGGACACACCACCACTCGACGAAAGCGGACCACAGAACCAATGAAGCGCATTCGCCTCCTCGCCATCATGGCCCTGGCCATCTCGGCACTGACCATCTCCTTCGGCACCGCCAACGGCGCCCCCGCGCCTGCCCTGCCGTCCCACCACTCGAGCGCCTCCGCCGATGGGTCCTCGATCGTGTCCAAGCTGAGCAACGCCACGTTCGTCGCGGGCGAGCAGGAACTGCGGGTCGTCGACTCCCGCGGCCGGACCATCGAACGGATCGGGCTCGTGCTGCCGTTCGACGGGGCCGCGGTCCCGATGCGCGCGCAGGTCTCCGCCGACCGCACCCAGGCGACGTTCACGCCGATCCTCTCCCCCGAGGCGCGTGCGGCGATCGCAGCCGGGGTTCGCCCGGCGTCGGCGAAGAAGGACCGGGCCTATCAGCAGATGATCTGGCACATCACCAACGGCTGGAACCGCGGCGGCAACGTCACCACCGCCATCGGCGCGCTCGCCGGCCTCGTCATCGGCTGCATCGTCATCGTCGGCTGCGTCTGGGGCGCCGGCGTCGGCGCTGCGATCGGTGCGGTCATCGGCATCAACAACGGTGACCCCCGCGCCGCGCAGTCGATCCTGGACTGGATCAACACCCCGTAAGACCAGCGAGCAGGGCCTCGCTACTCGGGTCCCAGATGCTGCAGAATCCCCAACTCCGCGTGCGGGGTTGGGGATTTTCTGCTTCTTCCGGCTTGCGGACGCGCGTTCGGCGGTGGGCCCGGCATGCACCGTGCCCTAGAAGGTCGGCGGCCGTCAGTGACCGTGTCGGCAATCGGCGCCGAACGCCCGACCCGGTCAAGCGCGCTTCTCGACAATGCGGAGCGCGTGTCCAGTCCGGTGGCGACGTCGCTACCTGGCCGCTGAGATGCAGCAGACCAATGAGTTCTCACGTCGCCGAGCCCCTCGATGACCCGCCGAACCTGACCGGCCCGGGCCCGATGATGGGTTGATCGATGTACGTCACGGCTCGTTCCGTCAACGAGTTCACCGCCGCGCACACTGGTGGAGGTCGGTGCGGGCTCTCTCGACCCACGTGCTCCCGCCGACAATTCGTCGCCGAAAAAACTTTCCGCGAACCGAGTTCGGCGCACCGCGAGACGGGGTTTGCCCGGACGACTGGACATCGACCCGACGTCTATCGACTTCAACCGACCCGAACCCGTCGACGACCTCCGGCATCGGATCGGACGGAGACCGCCGGATACCTGTCCGACCACGACCTCACCACCCAGGACCCGGCGGGTCACCGCGACCAGAGAACACCGGGTCGTAGCCCCGCCGCGCACTTACCCGCGGGGCGCCACAAGAGAGCCTCACCGGAGCAGGCCGAGACCCGCCGGCCGGCCACACCCGAGGGACACGCCCTCAACAGCCAACGCGCCCACATCGGTACCTGAAAAGGGCGTCACCGACGCAACAGTTGCGGTAGGCGACGTCACGGTGACACAGCTGTTCCACCTCGAACCCTGCCGACTTTCCGCCCGGGTAGGCGGCACGACGGCTCCCCCGGTCCTACGTATGCCTGCACCATCGAGGCGACCGTTTCGACGACCCAGTCAGTGTCTCGGCGACAGCCATTCCCGCATACTCAGCGGCATCTGAAATCGCTGAGCGCTGAGCCGGACGATACCCTTCGGCCCCCAACACATATCGCCGTTACCTTCCGCACGCCGGCCACGCCAGTCCGGTCGCCTCCTGGGACGTCGAGACTGCTCCACCAGCAAAAAATGCGCGCCCGTCCGGGCGTACTCGAAAACTGGAGTGACTTGAACCGGCCACTGACCACGAGAAGCGCACAGTCAACGCCATCAGACGCACAGTGAACGAAATATGCTGCACAGTAGATGAATTCGCGGTTCTCGGCTTGTGGAATTTCCTCGAAATCGAACGGATGTTCCTGTACTGTGGAGTCATGCCAGAGCTCGCCACTCTCCTCGATCAGCTCATCGAGACCACCCCGCCCGCCGACGACCCAACCGGCAGAGCAACATTCGACTCCCTCGACACGTGGCGTCTGATCCGCAACCTTGCTGACCATCAGATCGCCACGCACGCAGCGCAACTCGACGCCCTCGGTGTCGCACAGAAGGCCGGAAGCACCACCAAGAAACTGCTGATCGAGTCAGGCCACGCACCGGCCGCCGCGCACCGCACCATGCGAAGCGTCGATGCGTTGCCGGGGTTGCCTGCGCTGTCTCGTCATGCCGCTGACGGGCGGCTGTCCGGCGAGGTCGTCGATGCCATCGTCCGCGGCATGAACGAGATCGAAAAACGGTGTGGTGACGCTCTTCCCGAGGGGGAACGCTCCCGGTATGAGATCGAACTCATCGCCCAAGCACTATCCGGTGCAACACCGACCGAAGTGCTCAAGCATGCTCACGCCATCAGCAACGCCCTCGCCGACGCCTCTGACGCCGGAACCCCAGCGTCGGACGATGCACGCTTGAACTCGGTGAACGCGCACACCACCGACGACGGCCGCGTCGAGGTGCGTGCCGACCTCACCCAGGTCGTGGGTGAGAAGTTCCTGGCCATGATCGACGAACGGTCCTGCCCACGGCCCGAACCCGACGGCGCCGAGGATCGACGCACCGCAGAGCAGCGTCGCGCCGACGCTTTCGAGTTGATCCTCGACCAAGCAGCGATCGGCGCGAGCATCGACACCGTCGGAAGCCCACGCACCCAATTGATGCTGACGATCCCCGCGACCGGAGACCTCGCAACACTGCCGTGGACCGGAACCGTCAGCCAACCTACAGCCCGACAGGTCTCATGTGACGGATCCTTGACCGAGATCATCCTCAATGGCGAAGGCGTGCCGCTGCAGATGGGCCACACCCACCGCTTGTTCCCGGCGCACCTGCGCAAAGCAATGATCGTCCGCGACGCCTGCTGCATCAAATGCGGTGCGCCACCGTCACATACCCAGGTCCACCACATCAAGCCGTGGGCCGACGGCGGACCCACCGACCTCGACAACGGCTGCCTGCTCTGCCAACGCTGCCATACGCAGGTCCACCACCACGGCTGGGACATCGTGATGGGTTTCGACCGACACCCTTGGCTCGTCCCACCCCCCAGTATTGACCCACACCGCCGACCGTTACCCGCCTACAACCGACGCACCATGCGCCTCGACGACGCCGCCTGACTCCACCCTTCCGACACACACCTCACGCGCCGCACCCGGGCCAAACCCGGGACCGCATCTGTACTTTGACAACTCCACAGCGGAACACGACCGACCCGCTCCCACTCGACCTGTCGAGCGGGAGCGGGTTCCGGGCAGCCGAACCCGAACTCGGCGGCGACCACAGGAACAGGCCTCGGACCAGCACCACGACAGCGAGCAGCGCTCCGCCCCTGCGGAGCCGTGATGGGCAAGACCTCGGCCGTGGCCATGGACCAGCTCAAGGTGCTCGTGTTCACCAACGTGCGAACCGACGGGGTCGACTCGACGACCGAGATGAAGGACAGGGTGGTCTCGAAGACCCCGGCAGCGGCGAGCGACCTTCCTGCCGCCCAGGTCCCCGTCGGACGTCCCCGCACCAACGCTTCTTTACAAATAGACGTCAATGTCTAGACAACGGACATTGTCGCGGTTAATGTCTAGTAGCGTAGAACACAGCCCGCCCAGACAGGAGCGCGTATGAGTACCGCACCGACCCCGTTCACCGCGGACGACTCCCCCGCCGAGTGGAAGGACCGCAAACGCCATCTCTGGCTGCTCGGCCTGATCCCGCCGACGTCGATCTTTCTCGCAATGGGTCTCGTCGCCGGCTTCAATGCGATCGGCCACGGTTTCGACGTCGTGTCGCCGGTGTGGTGGTGGATCGGACCGCTACTCGTCTACGTTCTGCTCCCGATCCTCGACGTGTTCTTCGGGCCCGACGGATCGAATCCGCCCGAAGAGCTGATGGAGCAGCTGGAGAACGACAAGTACTACCGCTACTGCACGTACGTGTACATCCCGTTCCAGCTCGCGAGTCTCGTGATGGCCTGCTACCTGTGGACGGCCGACGACCTCAGTTGGCTCGGCATCGACGGCGGGCTCGGGCTCGCGTCGAAGATCGGGCTGGCGCTGTCGATCGGCGCGATGGGCGGGATCGGAATCAACACCGCTCACGAACTGGGGCACAAGAAGGACGATCTGGAACGCTGGTTGTCGAAGATCACTCTCGCCCAGACGTTTTACGGTCACTTCTACATCGAGCACAACCGTGGGCACCACGTGCGGGTCGCGACGCCCGAAGATCCGGCCAGCTCCCGTTTCGGAGAGTCGTTCTGGCGCTTCCTCCCCCGTAGCGTCTGGGGAAGCCTCACGTCCTCCGTCGAGCTCGAACGCAAACGCCTCGAGCGGGCGGGCAAGCCCTTCTGGCATCCGAGCAACGACGTCCTCAACGCATGGGCGATGTCGATCGTGCTGTGGGGGGCGCTCACCGCGATCTTCGGCTGGGAGATCCTCCCCTTCCTCGTGATCCAGGCCGTCTACGGTTTCTCACTGCTGGAGACCGTGAACTACCTCGAGCACTACGGTCTACTCCGCCAGAAGACGCGGACCGGCCGCTACGAGCGGTGCACGCCCGAGCACAGCTGGAACTCCGACCACATCTGCACCAACATCTTCCTGTACCACCTCCAGCGCCACAGCGATCACCATGCGAACCCCACCCGGAGGTATCAGACCCTGCGCAGCTTCGACGGCGCGCCCAACCTGCCGAGCGGATACGCGAGCATGATCACGCTCGCCTACTTCCCACCGATCTGGCGGCGTGTGATGGACAAGCGGGTGCTCGACCACTACGACGGAGACGTCGAACGGATCAACATCGCACCGCACCGCCGCGAACGCGTCCTGGCCGAGCACGGGGTGTCGCCGCGATGAGCACCTTCCGTTGTCCGGTCTGCGATTACGTCTACGACGAGACCGTCGGCGCTCCCCGGGAGGGCTTCCCGCCCGGCACCCCCTGGGCCACCATTCCCGACGACTGGCCGTGCCCCGACTGCGGCGTGCGGGAGAAGATCGACTTCCTCGGCGCCGGGAGCGAAGCGAGCGGGCCGGATGATCTCGGCGCCGGGAGCGAAGCGAGCGGGCCGGATGAAATCAGCGAAGGGAACTCTGTGCGATGAACTTCAAGCTCTTCCGTTGTGAGGTCTGCGGTTTCGAGTACGACGAAGAACTAGGTTGGCCGGAGGACGGCATCGAGCCGGGCACCCGCTGGGCCGACATCCCCGACGACTGGAGCTGCCCGGACTGCGGTGCGGCCAAGGCCGATTTCGAGATGGTCGAGGTAGCCCGTCCGTGAGCGCCGTTCGCACCGGCACCACCCGGGGCGGTTCGGTGGTGATCGTCGGCACCGGCGTAGCTGGCATCACGGCTGCGGAGTCGCTGCGTTCCAACGGTTTCGACGGAACAATCACCGTGTTCGGGGACGAGCCACAACTCCCCTACCGTCGAACGGCGCTGAGCAAGAACCTCGTCGACGGCGACCTGACGGACGCCAAGATCACGCTCCGTCCGCCCGGGTACTGGTCGGATCGGGGCATCGAGATCGTGACCTCGACGCGCGTCGCCGACGTCGACGCCTCGTCGCGGCGGGTCTGCCTCGCCGACTCCTCCCAAGTGGATTACGACGCGCTGGTCCTGGCCACCGGAGGGCGTGCCCGGCGACTCCCCGGCACGACGTCGTCCCCGCTCGCCCTGCGCACCCGGCACGACGCGGCGGAGCTCCGGCACGCGATCCAGGACGGGCCGGTGATCGTTCTCGGCGGCGGACTGATCGGACTGGAGATCGCCGCAGCCGTGGCGTCGACCGGAGACGGTTCGCGCGTCACCGTCATCGAGCGCGAGACGTCGCTGTTGTCGCGGATCGTTCCGGCAACGGTGGCCGAGGCGGTGGCGACCCTGCACCGGGAACGCGGGGTGCAGATCCTCACCGGCGTGGTGCCCACCACGATCACCGCCGAGTCCGTGACGTTGGCGGACGGGCGGACGTTGACCGGAACGGTGATCAGCGCGATCGGAATGGAGCCCGATCTCGAATTACCGCACAGCGCAGGGATTCCCGTCGATGCGGCCGGGATCGTCGTCGACGATTTGCTGCGAACCCGAGTCCCCGGCGTCTACGCGGCTGGCGACGTCGCAGCGCGGCCCCATCCGTTGACGGGCGCACCGATGCGTGCCGAGCAGTGGCTCACCGCGACCGAGCACGGCAGACTGGTCGCCATGACGATCGCCGCCGACCTCGGGCTGGACACCGGCATCAGCACTGCGGTACCGCGTGTGCCACTGGCCTGGACGATGCAGTACACGACCAACATCCAGATCGTCGGGTGGCCGACATCGGGAGATCGTGTGGAGGTCGACCTGGACGACTCCTGCTCTGTCGTGCGGGCTTTCGCCGGAAGTCGTCTCGTTGGCGCGGTCTGCCTGGGCAGGGGCGGCTCGGGACGATCCCTGCGCGCCGAGATCGAGTCATCTCTCCAGCCGGTCGGTGCGCACGGATGACGACTCGCAACTATGCGCAGGACAGCAAAGCCCTGCTGCACAAGTCGCTGCTCGACGGACTGCACGACCTGCTGCTGGACCGGGACTGGGCGGCGGTGCGCATGTCCGATGTCGCCGCCGCGACGGGGGTCAGCCGCCAGACCGTCTACAACGAGTTCGGCTCCCGTTACGGCCTCGCGCAGGGCTACGCGGTGCGGTTGGCGGGCCGTTTCGCCGGCCATGTCGCAGACTCACTGGCGAATTCGGTCGGCGACGTCACCGAGGCCCTGCACAAGGGTTTCGGTGAATTCTTCGCCGGGGTCGCCACCGACCCGCTGATCGCCTCGCTGCTGTCCGGCGAGGCCAAACCCGATCTGATGAAGCTGATCACCACTGATGCGGCACCGATCATCACCACGGCCGCCGACCGGCTGGCCGAGGCCTTCCGCGAGTCCGAGTGGCTGTCGATGCCGGAGTCCGACGTCGTGCGGATCTCGCGCGCGATCACCAGGATGGCGCTGAGTTACATCGCGATGCCCCCGGAGGGCGATCGCGACGTCGCATCCGACCTCGCCGAGGTCATCGCCCCCGCCATCGAGGCGGCCCGCACGCGGATGTGACGTCAGCGCCGCAGCAGGTTCCGCGTGCCTCGACGGATCACCGCGCGGTAGATGCGGTCGATCGTGCCGATCCGCGCGTCCTCCGGGTCCACGAGTTCGTTCTCCGCGATGACAGACTCCTCGCCGTCGATCGTCTCGTGATCGAATGCCTCGACTGTCCGGCCCGGGCCGGTCAGCCGATCGACCGCCCCGACGAGCGAATTCTCCTGTGCCACGGCATCGTCGAACACCTCGTGGTCGACGCCCAGATGCTCGGACAACAACCGCGTGCGCATGGACAGGATCGTCTCGCGCAGGTCGCCGTCGGCAGGGTCGTTCGGATCGGCCTCGATGGCGACGTCACACTCGCTGTCGAATCCGAGCGACCGGTTGTTGAGGTTCGAGGACCCGATGCGCAGGAGGACGTCGTCGACGATGAGCACCTTGGCGTGCACGTAGATCGGGTCCCCCTCGGCGGTCACCGGGTAGAAGGCACGGAATCTGTCGTACTTGTCAGCGCGCCACAGGAGTTGCAGGAGCCTGTGCCGCGCACCGTCCATGGCGAGCCGTTCCATTGGACTGTCCGCATGCCTCGGCAGCACCAGGACGATCTCGGGCCCGTCGGGCTCGGCGAGCCGTTCCGCCAGCGCGTCCGCGACCTCGCGCGCCGCCAGGTACTGGCTCTCTATGTAGATCGTGCGGCGGGCCGCGGCGAAGGCCGCACGGTACAGGCGCCGGATCTCCTCGACCTGGGGCCGGTCGTCGTACTGCGGAATCGTCCGGGCCACCGCGACGTCGCAGTCGGTGAACGTGACGTCGAGATCCGTCGGCCAGATGTCGGGGCCGTCGGTGTCGACGAGGGGTTTGAGGCTCTCGCCGGTGGCGGCCTCCCACCGGTCGAGAGCGACGGACGCGACCACGCGCGCGGCGTCGCCGTCGAGGGCGACCGTGGCGTCATGCCAGGGCCCATGCGGTCGGCCATCGGGGTCCCGGCGGAACTCGTTGTGCGACAGATGTTCCGAAGTGTCCCACCGGTTCACCGTCATGTCGATGCCGCCACAGAACGCGAACTGGTCGTCGATCACCGCGATCTTCTGATGATGCGCGGCGGAGACCGGGTGGGCGGCGTCGATCCGGTAGTGCAGACGACGGCCGGTGAGCAGATCCTGGACGAAGGGCGGCGCGACTCCGCGCAGGATGCCGGTGAACGCGCCGGTGCTCCAGCGCAGGACGTAGATCTCCAGTTCCGGACGGTTGTCGATGAGCCACCGCAGGAAGTTCCCGAGCACGTCGGGGACCTCGTCGTCGGCGGTCCGCGGATCGAGCCGGATCCGGGTGTCCACGTCCCAACCGATGAGGACGATGCGGCGCCGGGCCTGCAGCAACGCCGACTTGGCGTGCAGGAAGTAGTCCGCCGCGTCGACGATGCATGCGACGCGGTCGGCGGTCGCGATCTCCCGGCACGTGTCCCCGGCACGCAGGATCGGCTCGTGATCTGACTCGTCCACCGCGTTCGCTCCTTGAATCGCCTTGGCCCCCCGACCGGCGCCCATTGTGCCAAGCGCGCATGTCGCCCGCGCGGGCGAGGCGCCGGGCGAACGCCGGCGGGGACGAGGAACGAGGCGCGGCCACGGCGCCGATGCCTACACTCGTCGAGGTGAGCGCCGACACGACTGCCGACCGACCCGCAGACGGTGCGGGCATGCGCCCGGTGCGTCGACGTGGTCGGCGGACGGTGATCGCCGCGGCGCTGGTCGTGATCGTCGTCGCGGGCGTCGGTCTCGTCGCGTGGCGGGCCGTACCCGAACGGTGGTTGCCCTGGGACACCGCCGAGTTCCCGCAGGTCGACGCGTCCGAGCTGACTCCGGATCAGCTGCGGATCGTCGAAGCGGTTCGCCACGAACACGCCGTTCAGCGCCCGGGGACGTTCTACTCCGAGGGTGTCGACGAGCCGTGGTGCGCGAACTTCGTGAGCTGGATCATGCGTTCGGCGGGTCGCCCGCTGGTCAACCCCAACTCCGGCCACTGGCGCATTCCCGGCGTGTACACACTGCAGGAGTACTACGAGGCAGACAACCGTTTCGAGGCCGTCGGTGACTACACGCCCCGGGTGGGCGACGTCGTGCTCTACGACCGGTCCTCCCGATTCGGCCAGCACACCAACATTGTCGTCGCAGTCGACGGCGACACCGCGGTCACGGTGGGCGGCAACGAGATGGGCCGCATCCGCATCCACTCGCTGGACTGGCAATCCGACGGCGGTGTCCTCGGCTTCGGACGCGTCCTGCCGGAGTGACGATGACAGACTTCACGGGATTCACCGAAGCCGCACTCGACTTCTACGACGACCTGGAGATCGACAACTCCAAGGCGTTCTGGGAAGACCACAAGGACGTCTATCGTTCCGCGGTCGCCGAGCCCATGCGAGCCCTCACCGACGCGCTGGCCGACGAGTTCGGCCCGGCCAAGATCTTCCGGCCGTATCGCGACGTCCGATTCTCGAAGGACAAGACGCCGTACAAGACCCACCAGGGCGCATTCGTCGCCGTGGCCCCGGCCACCGGGTACTACGTGCAGATCGGCGCACCGGGTGTTCGCGTCGGCGCGGGCTTCTACGAGGCCACCCCGGCCCGGCTCGCCGAGATTCGGAAGTCCATCGACCACGACCGCAGCGGACCCGAGCTCGAGAGCCTGCTCCGGCGGCTCACGGGGGACGGCTGGGAGATCGCCGGGGACCGGCTGAAGACCGCACCTCGCGGGTACGACGTCGCTCACCCGCGGATCGAACTACTTCGCCACCGATCGCTGTCGGTGGGGCGGGACTACGGATTCGACCAGATCATCCATTCCGCGGAACTCGTCGATCGGGTGCGGCGGGACTGGCGGGCGACGGTCCCGCTCGTCGAATGGATCGCGGTCCGCACCGGTAGCTGAGAGCCCGCACCGACCGGTCCGCGCGACACATGGAAACGATCAGACGGCGACTTCGACGGTTGGCGCGCGCGTGCGACGGGAGGCGGGTGATACTGGTCGCCGACCGCGTCCGAGATCCGAGGACGATCACAGGCACCCGGGTGGACCTCCGATGACGATCCGAGTTTGTGACCCCGATGCCCGAGGAGCACCGATGACCGACACCGTCCACTACGGGCACATCTTCCATCTCGCCGGCAGTCCCGCGATCACCGAGGCGGTGGACGCGCTGGTATCGATACCCGACGGAGCTCTGGTGGTAGGCGACGACGGCACGATCAAGTTCGCCGGCGAGAGATCCGAGCTCCCTTCCGAATTCGCGAGCGCGGAGGCGCACGAGCACCCGAGCGGGTATCTCATCCCGGGCTTCGTCGACACCCACATCCACTTCCCGCAGACCTACGCCGGCGACTCCTACGGCGGCGGGCAACTGCTCGAATGGCTCAATCTGTGCATCTTCCCGTCCGAATCCAAGTTCGCCGACCCCGAATTCGCCCAGGCCGCTGCGGTCGAGTTCACCAGGCGACGGGTCGCCGCGGGTACGACGGCGATGATGGTGTTCGGTTCCGCCTTCCCCCACGCCCAGGATTCCCTGTTCACCGAGACCCAGAAGGCCGGGCTGCGTATCGTGGCCGGCCGCGGCATCCAGACCGTCGGCGGTGACACCGCCAAGCCGCTGCTGACCTCGGAGGAGGAGGCCATCCGCCTCACCCGGGCCGAGATCGACAAGTGGCATGCCGCCGACACCGGCGACTACCGGACCGCGTTGCTGCACGTCGCGATCGTGCCGCGGTTCTCGCTGTCGGTGACCACCGAGACGCTGAAGAACCTCGGCGACCTGTACGACGAATACCGCGAGCAGGGCGTCTACGTCCACAGCCACCTCAACGAGAACAACCGTCCCGGCACCGGAGAGGTGGACACCACCAAGGAGGTCTACCAGGTCGACTCCTACCTCGACACCTATGACGGGAAGTTCCTGCCCGGATCGCAGGTCGGCGGCAAGAGCCTGCTCGGTCCGCGGACCATCCTCGCGCACTGCGTGCACTGCCAGGACGCCGAACTCGCGCGCATGGCCGAGACCGGTACCTCGATCTCGCATTGTCCGGTGTCGCAGTTGTTCCTCGGATCCGGCACGATGCCGTGGAAGCGCACCGTGGCGGCGGGTGTAAACATCTCCGCCGGAACCGATTTCGGCGGCGGCGACGAATGGCTCGTCCCGCGCGTACTCGGAGATGCCTTCAAACAGCACATCACCGAGCCCGGAGACGCCGGGGTGTCGATGCACCCGGCCGAAATGCTGTTCATCGGGACCGTCGGCGGGGCCCGGGCACTCGACATGGAGAACCGTTTCGGCAACTTCGATGAGGGCAAGGAAGCCGACTTCCTGGTCATCGAACCCATGGACGCCTTGAAGTCCACGCTGGAGAACGCCGTCCGGTCCGACGATGCCGATCTCGCCCGCGACCAGACCCTGTTCGGCCTGCTGATGGGCCTCCGCGAATCGTCCATCGCCGAGGTCTACGTCCAGGGGCGTCGGGTCACCGTCTGACCGACGGCCCGACGCCGACGACCGGCAGGATACGACGATCGCCACCTCGCCCGACGCCACCGACACCGCCGGCAGCACCCCGATCATCGCGGTGTCGGTGTTCCATGCCGGTTCCGCCGACGACTTCGCGGAGTGGGCAGCGACTCTGGCCGCGTCTGCCACCGACTCCGAGGGCTGCCTGGGAGCCGAGATCTCGGCGGTGACCGACGGACATTTCGACCCGGCGATCGCGACCACGTTCGTGGACGAGGAGGCGCTGGACCGGTGGCTCAGCGGTCCCGGTCACCGTGCCGCGCTCGACGCCGGGCGAGCGCACGGTTGTCTGCCGGCGGCGCCCGTGCTCGAACTCGTCGACGGCCGGTCGCCACCGCCGGGAGTCGGCGCCTTCCGTCACGACATCGTCGCGGGCGCGGTCGGCGACTTCGTCGCCGCGCAGCACGTTTTGGTCCAGGCGGCAAGCGAATTCGGCGGGTACGAGGGAACCGCCCTGTTCGTCGACGAGCAGCGCGAGACATCGCTGTCCGTGTTGCGGTTCCGCACCGACCGGCAGCTCGCGGCCTGGGTGTCGTCGAGCCGGCGCAGCGAAGCGCTCGCCGGGTTGCGCTCGAGTCTCACCCACGACTTCGAGACGATGGCGAGCACCACCGCGTTCGGTACCACCGTGCGCACCGACCGCGGCCGGATCCTGAAGACGCCGAACTGGAAGTCGGCGATGATCGTGCTGCTCGTGCTCTATCCGACGGTGATGACCCTGTCGCGGTTTCTCGGCCCTACGCTCGATCGGCTCGGCGCGCAGCCATGGCTCGCGTTGTGGCTCAGCCAGGTCGTCAGCGTCACCCTGATGCAGTGGTGGCTGATGCCGTGGGCATCACGCCCGTTCCGGCGATGGCTCGACCCGGTCGAGGGGAGCAACTGGCGCAGCAATGTCGCGGGGGCGGTAGCAGTTCTGCTCGTCTACCTGCTGTGCCTGACCGTGTTCGCCAACGTGACGTGGCTGCAGTGGTGGGATTACGCCGACGCATGACGTCGGCTCCCCTGCCGGGGTCACCCGACGATCCCGTCGACATACAACCAGTGGCCCTTCGACCGGATGAACCGGCTGCGCTCATGCAGTGAGCCCCGCTCCGCGCCGGCTCGGTAGTGGGCGGTGAAGGTGACCTCGCCCTCGGTATCGAACGGTGAACCTCCCCTCCTCGACTCGATGTCGAGGCGGTACCAGCGCATCGACTCGTCCAGCTCGAGGGTGGCCGGGCGGGTGTCGGGGTGCCAACTGGCGAGCAGATGATTCCGATCCCCCAGCGCGAAAGCGGTGAAACGCGAACGCATCAACGCCTCCGCCGTCGGGGCGGCGCGCTCACCGGCAAGTACCGGCCCGCAGCAGTCGCCGAGGACGAGACCCGACAGACACGGGCATCTCTCGGAGACGTCTCGGTTTACCGATTCACTGGTCACCTTTCGATCTTAGGGGTACACAGGAAGAGCGGGCGGCCGAGCACCGGAGCCGCCGCAGCCATACCCGAAGGTTCTCACGATTGGAGCGATTCCCTTGTCGGACAACGTGTATCGAGTAATCGAAGTGGTCGGGTCCTCGACCTCCGGCACCGACGACGCCATCCGCAACGCGATCGCTCGCGCCTCGTCGACCGTCAATCACCTCGACTGGTTCGAGGTCACCGAGACCCGTGGCCACATCGAAGACGGCCAGATCGCGCACTTCCAGGTCACATTGAAGGTCGGTTTCAAGATCGAGGGATCCGGCGACACCACGTAGTCGGACCTGCGATTGTCTCGGCGCGTTCCTCATGCCTCGGATCTCGAGGCCGTGAGGAACGCGCCGATCCGTGCGGCGACGGTCTCCGGATCGTCGAGCATGGGCAGGACCGCGGCGCCCGGAATCGGCACGTAGCGGCCACGGGGTAGGAGTTCGGCGAGTCGCGGTCCGTGGGCCGGCGGCATCACGCGGTTGTCTGGCGACCACAGCACGAGCACGTTTCCGTCGAAGTCGGCGAGCGCCTCGGTACGACGGATGAGTTCGCCGGCGTCGAAATCGGTCGTCGCATACTTGGTGACGTCGCGGCGAATCCGGGGATCGGTCAAGACCGGATCGGTCCACCGCCGCATTTGCGCGGGGTCGACCGGACCGTTGACCATCCAGCCCCACAGCATGGGCAGGCGACGAAGCCATCCGATCCGCAATTGCCGCGCCGCCAGGGTGATTCCACCCGGCAGGCGCACAGCAAGGGTGGCCATCTTGCCCGGTAGACCCGGTGGGAAGTTGTCGAACGCCTCACACGGGAGGATGACCATCCGGCCGACTCGCCGGTCGAGGCCGAGTGCGGTCAGGAAAAGCGAACCGCCCCAATCGGAGTGGACAAGCGTCACATCGTCGAGGTCGAGTGCGTCGAGGACGTCGGCGACGAGTCTGACCATGCCGTCCATCGACAGGTCGGCAGTCGCATCGAGGGGAATTCGGTGCGATCCCAGTGGCAGAACCGGCCGGATATATCGAAAACCACTGGGCAACAACGGGATCACCGCATTCCACACCTCATGGTCCATCAGCAGACCGTGGAGGAACACAACCGGCGGGCCGGCACCGTCATCGGCGTACTCGACGACACCGGCCGGAGTGTCGAGGCGTTTCATCGCCGTCGGCCGATACCCACTCGTCGCGTAGCCGTCCTGACTCATACCGATCTCCTCCAGAGGAACTGTTCGAACAGACGCCGGTCTTTAGAACGATCACTCTAGAACAGATGCTCTAGAATGACCAGGGTGAAGACGGACGAACGCATCGTGGTCGCGATGACCGAGCTGCTCCGTAGGCAGGGATACGCCGCGACCGGGATCAAGCAGGTCGTAGACGCCGCCGACGCGCCCATCGGGTCCATTTACCACCACTTCAGCGGCGGCAAGCGAGACGTCGCCGAGGCCGCGCTGCGTCAGTCCGGCGCCGCGTACGGGGAACTCGTCGGGATGCTGCTCGCCCCCTACGACGACATCGCGGCGGGTATCGAGGCGGCCTTCGGCTCGGCTGCTGAGACCATCGCCGAGAACGAATGGCTCAACATGTGTCCCGTCGCCACCGTCGCAGGCGAGATCGCGGACACCGAGCCGGCACTCCGGACGGCGGCTGCGGAGGTGATCGACGCGTGGGTCGAGAAGGGCACGGCACTGTATCGAACCCGTGGACTCGCCGAACCGGACGCGCGAGCCCTGATCCTCGCCGTGGTGGCCTCCCTCGAAGGGGCCTTCATCCTCGCCCGCACACAGCGGTCCACGGCCCCGATCGTCGCTGCCGGCCGGGCGATGGGCGCGTACGCGCGATCGCTGACAGCCGACACGGAGTCCACCACCGGCGCCCCCACCTGACGCTGCTCGTTCGGCATGCGCCTCCCCGACACCGAACCTAGACTTCGGAGGACCATGACGCGCGACCATTCCCATCCCGGCCCGGGTTCCCGATGAGGTACACCCAGACGATCGCCGGCACCACACACGAGTTCGACGGCCTCGTCGAACTCATGGCGAAGGCCACCCCACGCCGGTCCGGTGACGAGCTCGCCGGTTGCGCCGCGGGTTCCGATGCCGAACGAGCCGCTGCCGCTTGGCAACTCGCCGACGTGCCGTTGAGCAGGTTCGTCGATGAACCGTTGGTGCCGTACGAGTCCGACGAAGTGACCCGGCTGATCGTCGACACCCATGACCGAACCGCGTTCGCCGAGATCGCCCACCTGACGGTCGGCGGGTTCCGGGACTGGCTGCTGGAGATCGCCATTCGTTCCGACGCAGGAGAGCGACTCGCCCGCGTCGGCCCCGGCCTCACTCCCGAGATGGTGGCGGCCGCGTCGAAGATCATGCGAAACCAGGACCTGATCCTGGTGGCCGCGGCAGCGCGGGTCACGTCGGCGTTCCGTACGACCATCGGCCTGCCCGGCCGGATCGCGACACGGCTACAGCCGAACCATCCCACCGACGACCCGCGAGGCATCGCCGCGGCGACCCTCGACGGCCTGCTCATGGGGTGTGGCGACGCGGTCATCGGCATCAACCCGGCGTCGGACTCACCACGGGCGACCGCGGATCTCCTGCACATGCTCGACGACATCCGGCAGCGTTACGAGATCCCCATGCAGTCGTGTGTTCTGTCGCATGTGACGACCACCGTCGACCTCATCGAGCAGGGTGTGCCGGTCGACCTCGTGTTCCAGTCGATCGCAGGCACCGAGGGAGCCAACAAGGGATTCGGGGTGACGCTGGACATCCTGCGCGAGGCCGACGAGGCGGGTCGGTCGCTGCACCGAGGGACCGTCGGCGACAACGTGATGTACCTCGAAACCGGTCAGGGATCGGCACTTTCGGCCGGCGCGCATCTGGGAACCGGCGGCAAGCCCGTCGATCAGCAGACCCTGGAGGCGCGTGCCTACGCGGTCGCGCGAGAACTGAATCCCCTGCTGATCAACACCGTCGTCGGTTTCATCGGGCCCGAGTACCTCTACGACGGCAAGCAGATCATTCGCGCCGGTCTCGAGGATCACTTCTGCGGCAAGCTGCTCGGGCTCCCGATGGGCGTCGACGTCTGCTACACCAATCACGCCGAGGCCGACCAGGACGACATGGACACGCTCCTCACCCTGCTCGGCGTCGCCGGTGCCGCGTTCGTCATCGCCGTTCCCGGAGCGGATGATGTGATGCTCGGGTACCAGAGCCTGTCGTTCCACGACGCGCTCTACGTCCGGGAAGCACTCGGACTCCGACCGGCCCCCGAGTTCGAGTCCTGGCTGGTGCGACTAGGCATGACCGACGGCGCCGGGCGCATCCTGCCGGTGGATCCGGGCGAGTCTCCGCTCCTGTCATTGACGGCCGGCCGATGACGGAGGCCCGGCCCACATCAGCGGGCGGTCACGCGCCGCAGCCCGACCCGTGGTCCGAGCTGCGGCGCAGCACACAGGCCCGGATCGGACTCGGGCGCTCGGGCAATTCGCTGCCCTCGCGGCGGGTCCTCGAATTCCAGGCCGCCCACGCCGCCGCCCGCGACGCCGTCCACGAGCCCCTCGATGTCGACGGTTTCGCGCGCTCGATCGGCGAACTCGAACTCGATCCCCCGGTCGTCGTCACGAGCCGTGCGGGGACACGCAGCGAATACCTGCGCCGGCCCGACCTCGGCAGGTTGCCCGAAGATCTCTCCCAGGTTCCGCGCTCGGACGCCGAAGTGGGGATCGTGCTGGCCGACGGACTGTCACCGCGGGCTCTTGCCGACCACGGCCGGGGTCTCGTCGCCGCGCTCCTCCACCAGTTCGACGGCCGGTGCTCCATCGCACCGCCGGTCATCGCGACCGAGGCCCGCGTCGCCCTCGGCGATCACATCGGCGAGGCGCTCGGGGTCAGCACCCTCATAGTGATCATCGGTGAGCGACCCGGCCTCTCCGTCGCCGACAGCCTCGGCATCTATCTCACGCATCTCCCCCGCCCGGGACGTGCCGACTCGGATCGCAACTGCATTTCCAACATCCACCCACCCGACGGTCTGCACTACGACGTCGCCGCACGGACGACCGCCGCGCTCATCGACGGGGCCCGGAAACTCGGACGATCCGGTGTCGCACTCAAGGACATGTCGCGCACCGGAGAACTCGACGGGATCGACGACGCGGAAGCGACGCCCCCCGCTTCCCCCTGAGGTGCGAGGAGCGCAAGCGACGCCCCCTCTGCTCCCTGAGGTGCGAGGAGCGCAAGCGACGCCCCCTCTGCTCCCTGAGGTGCGAGGAGCGCAAGCGACGCCCCCTCTGCTCCCTGAGGTGCGAGCGAAGCGAGCCACGAAGACATCCCAGGGGTGCAAGGTGTCAAGCGGCGAGGTTGGCGCGGTGGTTCCAGGCGGTGTGTTCGTTGTAGAGGGTGCGGTGTTTGAGGCAGCCGTGGAGGATGCCGATGAGCCGGTTGGCGAGCGCACGCAAGGCTTGGGGGTGGGACTTCTTCTGATCTCGCAGGCTGTCGTAGTAGACGCGGGCGCCGGGACTGCCGGTCAGCGCGCTTTGCGCCATCGCCATGGCGGCGGCGTTGAGGCGGGTGTTGCGGATATGGCGGGCCAGCACGACGTGCCCTTTGCCTGAGGCGATGGTCCGTGGTGAGGTGCCGGCATAGTTTCTGCGAGACTTGGCGGTGGCATAGCGTTCGGGGTCGTCCCCGAACTCGCCAAGCATCCGGGCGCCGGTGATGTCACCGACTCCGGGCATGGACAGGTAGATCTCGGCGTCCGGATGCGCTCTAAAAGACTGGGCCATACTGGTTTCCAGTTGATCAATTTGGGTGTTGAGCGTCGTCAGCATGTTCACCGTCACGGTCACGGTCGCCGCATACGCTGCGGTAAGTGCCTCCGGTGCGCTCAGATGACCGCCCCCACGCAGGGCCTGCTGGATCTCGCGGGCACGGGTATCGGTATTGCGTTGGCGGCCACCCTTTTTCAGAGCTGATCGGATCGCCGCGACCGTCAGTGCCGCTCCCTGTCGTGGGGTGGGAGCGCGACGCAACACCGCCAGGCAGTCTTTGTGGGCGAGGTCGCCGCCGAAGGCATCGACCGCGGCCGGATAGTAGGCGCCCAGTTGAGCGCGCAACACGTTCTGTTGTGCTGAGCGCGCCCACACCAGATTCTGATGCGTACGGGCCATCACCGTGATCGCCTTGACCTCGACGGTGTCGGCGGCGACCAATCGATGATTGTGCCGGTCGGTCCGCACCAGATCAGCCAGCGTTTTCGCGTCAGCCTTATCGGATTTGGTGCCCCCGACATGGTGGCGGTCGCGGTACCGCGACACCGACAACGGGTTGATCGCATACACCTGATAGCCCGCGGCGACCAGGGCGGCGACCCACATGCCGTGATCGGTTTCGATCCCCACCACCACCTCAGTCGGGTCGTGGGCGAACCGGGCGAGCAGGTCATGCATCGCCGTCACGCCGGCCGCGTTCTCGGGTAGTCGGCGGGTGGCCAGGGTGGTGCCGTGTTCATCCATCACGCACACGTCGTGATGATCCGACGCCCAGTCGTTGCCCACACAGATCATGTCGGTCGTTCACCTCGTCTTCGGTCGTCTCGATCGATCGTCGGTGTGAACCTTGGGGTGATCACCCTTGACGCGGCCTAATGGATCAGTGCTCACCCCACATGGTTCAGGGGGCACGACATCCCAGAAGCGTTCTAGCGGGTGATCCTTACCCGGCCGGGCCACGGTCTTCGTGTAGAAATCCGACACCGTTTCAGGGTCTCGGAGTGGTCACCGGCCGGGAAGGCTCACACAAACCAGCATCCCCTGCAGGACGCCGATCCACCCCCATTAGGGTCTCGCAGACGCCTCACCAGGCCCTTCGTGGCTCGTCGCTATCGCTCCTCGCACCTCAGGGAGCAGGGGGGTCGACTCCCTCGCACCTCAGGGTCCGGGGGCTATGCGGTTCTTTCGGATCAGGGAGCAGGGCGGAGCGGCGATCAGGTCCCGAGGATCTTCGCTTTCTGCGCGGCGAACTCGGCTTCGGTGAGAATGCCCTGCTGGTACAGGGCTCCGAGCTCCTTCAGCGCCGAGATGGTGTCCGTCGGGGTCGATGCGGGCGCCTGCTGCTGAGGCGGCTGGGCGTACTGGGGTTGTGCGTATTGTTGTTGCGCCCGTGGGTCCTGGGCAGCCGCACCCTGCTGGGCCCACCGGCTCGCCTGGCGCCGGGACACCCGATTGCTCACCGCTGTCGCGGTTCCGGAGATGACAGCGGTGCGTGCGACACCGCGGAGAAGTCCTGGCATGTCGGTCCTTTCAGGATTCGATTCGGTTGTCGGCGGCATCGAGCTGCTCCAGTAACGCGTCCACCGGAATCCGGCCCGATGCGACGAGCTGTCCACCGCCGTTACGGACGGCTGTGGCGAACGGCGCGGCCCAGGCGTTCTCCCAGACGACAACGGCCGCACTGGAGCCCGGGTCGATGATCGCGGCTGCCTCCGCGAGATCGGAATCGTCGAGCAACGAGGTCGCGGCGCCGTCGAAGATCGCGAAATCAGCGCCGAGCGAGTTGATCTCGAGCCGGGCGACCGTACCGTCGGCGTCCTTGGTGATGAAGACGATGTCGATCAGTCGCACGATCCCGCGGTCGATCAGATCGATGAGATGTGGAAGTGCCTCACCGGTCGGCTGCTTGCCCGTCCACTCGACCACGATGTAGTCGATGGGTCCGAGTTCGCGGTCAGCCGTCTGGTCGACACCTGCTTGGTCGTCCAATTCCTTCTCCCTGTCTCGTGCCGTCGACGTGACCGTCTGGCAGCGGGCCCCGGTCACGACCTCAGATCCACCACCGAACGTCCCGGTTGCGCCTCGTACAGTTCGCCGATCTCACTGGCGTACTTGGTCGCAATCGGCTTGCGGCGCAACTTCATCGTGGGGGTGAGCTCGTCGCCGCCGGGATCCCAGGCGGTCGGCACGATGGTAAATCGTTTGACCTGCTCCACGCGGGACAGTGACCGATTTCCGGCACGGATTGCCACCGCCACCTCGTCCACCACGTCGGGGTGCGAGGACAACTCGGTCAGGTCGGCACCGGACAGGTCGAGTCGCTTGGCTCGCGCGGCCGCCGCATCCGGGTCGAGAACCACGAGCGCGGACACATAGGGCCGGCCGTCGCCGATCGCCGCGACTTGACCGATCAGCGACGACGCCGCCTTCATCGCGTTCTCGATGTTGGTGGGCGACATGTTCTTCCCGGACTCGTTGATCATCAGTTCCTTCTTGCGGTCGACGATGGTCACGTTGCCGTCACCGTCGATCGTCGCGATGTCACCGGTCGACAGCCAGCCGTCGGCATCGATCGTCTCGGCCGTCTTGTCGGGCTGTTTGCGGTAACCGCGCATCACGACCGGTCCGCGGACGAGGAGCTCTCCGTCGTCGGCCAGTCGCACCTCCATGCCGCGCACCGGTTTGCCGACGGTGCCGATCCGGAGGTTGTCGCTGGTCGTCATCGTCGAGACGCCAGTCGTCTCCGACATCCCCCAGACCTCGAGAACCGGAATACCGAGTCCCAGGAAGAACTTCAGCACCTCCGGTGGGATCGCGGCCGCACCCGATCCGGCGAAGGAGACCTGATCGAGGCCCAGCGCGGAACGGACCTTGTGCAGCACAAGGCGATCGGCGAGACCGTGTGTGAGACCGCCGGAGCCCTTGCCGTCGATCTGGGCCTGCGCCGCCGAGGCCCCGGCGCGGAACGCCCAGTCGGCGAGCGCCTTCTTGACCGGGCTGGACTCCTCGGCGAGCTTCGCCTCGATCCCCGCTCGGATCTTCTGCCACACCCGCGGCACCCCGAAGAAGAACGTCGGGTGCACGTCGGGAAGGGCCGCGGCGATCTCCCGGGGATCGGGCACCGTGGTGATCTGGATGCCGCGCATCATGTTCGCGGCGTGGGAGGAGACCCGGTCGGCGATGTGCGCTGCCGGTAGATACGAGATGGCCCGGTCGTCGAAGCCCGCCTGAACGATCTCGGCGAGCGCCGTCATCTCGGCGACGATGTTGCGATGGGTGATCTCGACGCCCTTCGGCGGGCCGGTGGTGCCCGAGGTGTAGATCAGAGTCGCCAGGTCATCGGGTTCCACCGCCTGCCACGCCGCGGTGAAGTCGAATCCGGCCGGCGGCGGGGACTGTTCGAGATCGGCCAGCGACACCGCGCCCGTCGCGACGCCGTCGACGACGATCGTGGTGGACACCCCGGTTGCCGCGGCGGTGATCGCGGGCAGGAACACCTGCTCGGTGACGACGACGGAGTTCTCCGCGTTGCCGAAGAGGTATTCGATCTGTTGGGGGGAACTGGTGTTGTAGATCGAGAACGGAACCGCGCCGAGGTGCAGCGCCGCGGCGTCGACGAGGTGGAACTCGGGGCGGTTCGTCAGCATGATCCCGACGGTGTCGCCGCGCTTGACCCCCAGGGCCGCGAGCCCGCCGGCGATGGCTTCGACGCGCGCGGCGTACTCCGTCCACGTGATCTCCTGCAGCCCACCGACCGTACGGATGGCGACGGCGTCGGGCCGTACGGTGACCGTCTGCTGGAACGCGGCGGGCAGCGTCGCCACTGCGACACCGGTCTGATGGGGGAAGGTGATGGTCTCTGCAGCGGTCATGACAGTCCTCGACTGGCCGAAGTGATGTGTTGCACGTCACATTAGCCAGTTCGGGCGCGCGTCACGGCCGGTTCCGGTGAATGGTGAACTGTTGACAAAAACCCCAGATCAGGACCGTTTGTCGAGCGAAGGACGCTCGGTCAGCGACTCGAGGTTCCAGGCGCCGCCACCGGTCAGTTCAAGCAGGTCGGTGTGATGCTGGTCGGTGGTGCTGCGGTGACTCACCGACACCAGGATCGTCGCCGGCAGCTCTGTGCGGATGAGCGAGTACAGCGAGTACTCCAGCCCCTCGTCCACGGCCGAGGTCGCCTCGTCCATGAACACGGCCTGCGGCCGGGTCAGCAGGATGCGCGCGAAGGCGATGCGCTGCTGCTCGCCCGGGGAGAGCACCTTGACCCAGTCCTCCTCGTCGTGGAGCCGGTCTGCCAGATGCGGGAGGAAGACCTTCTCGAGCGCCGCCTTGATGGCCTCGTCACCGACGTCGTCGGGCAGCGCCGGATAGGCGACCGCCGTGCGCAGATCCCCCAGCGGGATGTAGGGCATCTGCGACAGGAACAGCGTGTGCTCCCCCGGCGGCCGGGTGAACTCGCCGTCGATGAAGGGCCACAGTCCGGCGAGGCCGCGGAGCAGTGTCGTCTTCCCCGAGCCCGACCGCCCTTTGACGACGAGAGCGGCCCCGGGTGCGAGGGAGAGGTTGAGCGCGCTGATGAGTTCGTCACCGCTCGGGGTCTTCACGTCGACGTCCGACAGAGCAACGGCGCGTTCGCGATCCACAGTCGTGACCTCGGCCATGGTCCGCGAGCGCGCATCGGCGTCGGCGAGACCGTCGAGACGGATGATCGACGCGCGCAGAGCGGTGAAATCGTCGTAGGCGTTCCGGAAGAACGAGAGTGCGTCGTGCATCTCGCCGAAGGCGCGGGCGGTCTGCGTCATGTCACCGAGCTTGATCTGACCGTCGAAGAACCGCGGTGCCTGCACGAGAAGTGGGAACACCACCGCGAGCTGCGACGCGCTGAAGTTCCATCCGACGAACGCCAGCTGCACATGGATGATCTGCCAGAAGTTCTTCACGACCGCACGGAATCTGGTCATGAGGTTGTTGTGTTCGACGCGCTCGCCGCTGTAGAAGGCGACGTTCTCCGCGCTGTCACGGACGCGGACGAGTGCGTAGCGGAAGTTCGCGGTGAGGCGTTCGCGCCAGAAGTTCAGTCGGATCAGCGGGCGTCCGATGGCGAACGCGACCACGCTGGCGACGAGAACGTAGACCAGGACCAGCCACATCATCATGCGCGGGATCTCGACCCCGAACAGCGTGACCGGCCCGGACAGGTCCCAGAGCACGACCGAGAACGACACGATGGACGCACACGCCGGGAGCACACCGTTCGTCGAGACCCCACCGCCGCCCCAGAACAACGACGAGCCGACGGTGGCGATGTTGGTGATGTCGGCCTCGATACGCTGGTCCGGGTTGTCGACTCCGGGGTGGATGTCGACGGCCCGTCGCTGCGGATCCGACTTACCGCGCCCGAATCGTCTGCGCCGCAACAGTCCAGCGCTGAGGTCGACGAATCGGTTGCGGTAGAAGGCACGGCCTGACATCCAGTCGGCCGTCGCCCCTTCGGTCAGCCAGTAGCGGAGCCGGATCTCGAAAGCCGCACCGACATAGATCTCCACCATGGTGCGGACGACGTGAGTGGCGGCGAGGATGCCGAAGATCGTGATCGAATGCCAGAACGCGTCTTTGCCGATCTGGAGCATCTCCGCTCCCTGTGGCCCGCCCGTCGCGATGCCCTCGGCCGCGGTTTGCAGGGACGTGTACAGGTCGTTGCTCCAGTAGCTGAACAGGACGCTCAGCCGCACACCGAGCAACGACAGCAGGGTGAGGACGACGACCAGCGCCCACGCCCAGACCCGGGTTCTCGGGTCGGTGAAGAACCCCCCGATCACCCGCCACAGCGGGCCGCCCCACCGGCTGAATCGCGACAGCAGGTACCCGATCACCAGGATGGCCACGACCGAGATCGCGAACGCGATGGCCAACCACTTCAGACTGGCCCACACCTCGTTGCCCCAGTCGATGCTGTACTCCACGCACACTCCTCGCGTCGGATGGCCCGGCAGCGGGCATCACGGTCGACAAACCCCGGTCGATCGCAGCGAGGACCCCGTCGCCACAACGGGTCCGGGCCTCAACGATGATCCGGCGCAGTTTAACCCGGCGTTCACCCGGTGTCCGGGCAACCGCGTCGACGGAGCGCCGACCGGTCGCCGGGAGCGCGGAATGTCGGTTTTGCCGAGTAGTTCTGGTGACGTCAGCCCAGCGGGCGCAGCACCGCGCCCTGCTGGAGCGCCGCGGTCGAGACCGACTCCGAGAAGCGACGGTCGGCATCGCCGACGCTGACGAGATAGCCCGCGTCGGTGTAGTCCACGCCGCTCACCTCGAAGGTGAGTTGGCACCCGTCGTCGCCCCGCAGGAACACCGACAGCGTGGTGCGGGCGACCTCCCCGCCGGCAGCGTCGTAGAGGATGACCGGAGCGCCGCGGGCGAGGGTGCCGCCACCGGGCAACGTGGCGCGCTCGGTCGCACAATCCGCGACCACCCCGCCCTTGGCGGTGAACGTCGGGGTGGTCAGCAGGCCGGCGACGACCGCGACACCCACGATGACCGCGAAGACGATCAACGCGACTGCGGTCGCGACGATGACCGGGACCCGCGTGCGCCGCTGCCATGTCCGGCGCGGCAGCGGCGGGCCGGGGTCCAGCCACATCTCGGGTGCGGGGCCGTACCCCGGGGTCAACGACGCGCCCGTGCCGCGATCCATGAGCTCCCCCTGCAGACCCGTGCGGTCACTTCTTGGGCGGGAAGTACTTGATGAGCGCTTCTTGCACGACCGACGTCGCGAGAGTGCCGTCGCGCATCCAGAACCGGCCCGATCCCATCCCGCGTGACCCGGTGGCGATCGGCGACCGGGTGGCGTACAGCAGCCAGTCGTCGAACCGGAACTCGCGGTGGAACCACATCGAGTGATTGACGGTCGCGGCGAACAACCGGTCCATGCCCCAGGAGAGGCCGTGGGTGGTGATGATCGAGTCCAGCACCGTGGTGTCGGAGGCGTAACACATTGCGGCGACGTGCATCACGGGGTCGTCGGGCATCGTGCCGTCGGCCTTCATCCACACCCGGTTGTCGGTCAGCTTCTCCCCCGCCTCCTTCGCCTTCCAGCTCGGATCGTTCGCGAAACGGATGTCGATGGGGTGCAACGCATTCACGAAGGCCGCGATACGGTCCTCGTAACCCTTGAAATGCTCACCGAGAGTGGGCAGTTCCTCCGGATAGGGCACCTGGGGGATCTCCACCGCATGCTCGAGCCCAGAAGTGTTGTCCTGGAACGCGACCAGCATCGTGAAGATCTCTTCGCCGTCCTGCTTGGCCGTCACCTGACGATTGGCGAACGACCTGCCGTCGCGGAACCGGTCGACGTGGTACTCCAACGGTTTGGTGACATCGCCACCACGGATGAAGTGCGCGTGCAGCGCGTGGATCGGCGGGTTGCCCCGACTCAGGCTCCGGGCCGCCGCGACGACCCCCTGGCCGAGCAGCTGACCGCCGAACGTCCGGGCGGTGACCTGCTCGGGATGGTGCCCGATGAACAGGTCATCGCCCTGACGTTCGACGTCGAGCAACGCGAGTAGCTTGCCGAGATCCCCGGCCTGGTCCACGGTCATGCCTCACACCCTAGAACTCGGACGCGGCTGCGTCGTGCACCGGCCCGAGCAGGAGCGGACGCGGTCAGTGGTCCTGCTCGCCGATCCGGTGCACGTGGATCAGGTTGGTCGAACCCACTGTCCCGGGCGGGGCCCCGGCCACGATCACCACGATGTCACCCTCACTGAGGCGCCCGATACGCAGCAGCTGATGGTCGACCTGGTCGATCATGTGGTCGGTCGTGTCCACGTGGTCGACGATGAACGTCTCGGTTCCCCAGCTCAACGCGAGCTGGCTGCGGACAGCCTGGGTCGGCGTGAACGCCAGCAACGGGAGGCGCGAGTGCAGACGGGCCAGTCGACGCACGGTGTCCCCGGACTGGGTGAACGCGACCAGCGCCTTCACCTCGAGGCGCTCGCCGATGTCGCGCGCCGCGTAGGAGATGACACCGCGCTTGGTACGGGGCACGTGGGACAGCGGCGGCACGTCGCGGGGGCCGGTCTCGACCGCCCGGCAGATCCGGTCCATGGTCCGCACCGTCTCGAGCGGGTACTTGCCCACCGACGTCTCGCCGGACAGCATGACCGCGTCGGCGCCGTCGAGCACCGCGTTCGCCACGTCGGAGGCCTCGGCCCGGGTCGGCCGCGAGTTCTCGATCATCGAGTCGAGCATCTGCGTCGCCACGATCACCGGCTTCGCGTTCTCGCGGGCCATCTGGATGGCCCGCTTCTGGACGAGCGGGACCTCTTCGAGCGGCAGTTCGACGCCCAGGTCGCCACGGGCGACCATGATCGCGTCGAACGCCAGCACGATGGCCTCGAGGTTCTCGATCGCCTCTGGCTTCTCGAGCTTCGCGATCACCGGAACCCGGCGGCCGACGCGGTCCATCACCTCGTGGACCAGTTCGATGTCGGACGGGTTGCGCACGAAGGACAGCGCGACCATGTCCACGCCCAGTTGCAGCGCGAATTCGAGGTCGGCGATGTCCTTCTCGGACATCGCCGGCACCGAGACACTCATCCCGGGCAGCGACAGCCCCTTGTTGTTGCTGACCGGGCCGCCCTCGGTCACGGTGCACACGACGTCGCTGCCCTCGACCGCGGACACGGCGAGGCCGACCTTGCCGTCGTCGACGAGCAGGCGGTCGCCGGGGCTCGCGTCCTCGGCGAGCTGCTTGTAGGTGGTCGAGACGCGGTCGTGGTCGCCCACGACGTCGTCGACGGTGATGCGCACCTGCTCACCGGTCTCCCAGACGGTCGAACCGTCACAACCGTCGAAACGGCCGAGCCGGATCTTGGGGCCCTGTAGGTCGGCGAGGACGCCGACGGCTTTCTCCGTGGTGTCCGAGGCCTTGCGGACGCGCGCATAGACGGCCGCATGGTCTTCATGCGTGCCGTGGCTGAAGTTCATCCGGGCCACGTCCATGCCGCTTTCGACGAGCTCTTTCAGTCGCTCGTCGCTCGCGGTGGCGGGGCCCAGGGTGCAGACGATTTTGGTTCGGCGTGTCACAAGAACACCTTAGTCCCGTCCATGGTCCATCTCCATGTCGCCGACGACATGTCACCGGCCCGCCACCGGCTGTTATCGCTGGTGGCGAGCCGCTACCGCCGAGTATGAAATTTACTTAACTTGTTGCGGCCGCGTGTGTTCGACCGAGCCCGTCGGGTGGCGACGAGGGCCTGCTCAGCGCACCGACAAGGGCAGCGACGCCGGACGGACCGGAGACGGGAGGTCGGACTCGCCGACCAGGAACTCGTCGACCGCACGCGCGGTCGAGCGACCTTCCGCGATCGCCCACACCACGAGCGACGCGCCGCGGTGGGCGTCACCGCAGACGAACACGCCCGGGGCGTCGGTCTGCCAGTCGCTCCCGCAGGAGATGACGCCGCGCCGGTTCGGCTCGATCTCGAGATCGGCGAGCAGCGACCCACCCCGTACCCCGGCGAACCCGATCGCGAACAGCGCCAGCTCGCAGGGGATCTCGAATTCCTCACTCACCGGCGTGATCTCGCGGCGGCCGTCGGCGTCGCGCGTCACCTCCACCTCGGCGAGCACCATCGTCGTGACGTTGCCGTCCTCGTCACCCTCGAATCGCTGCACTGCGACCTGGTGCAACCGTTCGCCGCCTTCGTCGTGCGCGCTCGAGGTCCGCATGATCAACGGCCATGTCGGCCACGGCGACCGTTCGTCGTCGCGCTGCCCGGGCAGTTCCGGGTTGTAGTCGAGTTGCACGACCGAGGCCGCGCCCTGACGGTGCGCCGTACCCAGGCAGTCGGCTCCCGTGTCACCACCGCCGATGATCACGACGTGCTTGCCTGCGGCGGTGATGAGTGACGGCCCGTCGCCCTCGCACTCCTTGTTGGCGGGCACGAGATGCTCCATGGCGAGGTGGATGCCGTTCAGCTCCCGCCCCGGCACCGGGTTGTCGCGTGCCTCCATCGCACCGATGGCCAGGACCACCGCGTCGTGGTTCGCGCGTAGATCAGCCACGGACAGGTCGGCCCCCACGTCGCAGTTGGTGACGAAGGTCGTTCCCTCCGCCCGCATCTGGGCGATGCGTCGGTCGATGTCGGACTTCTGCAGCTTGTACTCCGGGATGCCGTAGCGCAGCAGACCGCCGAGACGGTCGTCGCGCTCGTAGACGGTGACGTCGTGACCGGCCCGGGTGAGCTGTTGTGCCGCAGCCAGTCCCGCGGGCCCCGAGCCGACGACACCGACCGACTTGCCGGTCGTGGACTCGGGCGGCTCGGGCCCGATGATGCCCTCGGCCCACGACTCGTAGGCGATGGTCTTCTCGATGCGCTTGATCGTCACGCTGCCGCCGGTGGCCGGTTCGGAGATCGACAGCACGCAGGCCGACTCGCACGGCGCCGGGCACACCATCCCGGTGAACTCCGGGAAGTTGTTGGTCGCGTGCAGCCTGCTGCTCGCGGCATCCCACCGGCCGCGCCGGACGAGGTCGTTCCACTCCGGGATGAGATTGCCCAGAGGGCAACCCGCGGTTCCCGAATGACAGAACGGGATACCACAGTCCATACACCGGCGGGCCTGTCCGCTGACCTCGTCGAGGACCTTGATCGGATTGTCGGCGTGCTCGTAGACGTCGTCCCAGTCCTGGACGCGTTCGGCGACCGGACGGTACTTCGCCTCTTTCTTCGGGACCTCCAGGAACCCGCGCGGGTCAGCCACGTGCCGCCTCCATGATCGCTGAATCGACGTCGCGCCCTTCGGCTTCGGCCATCCGGGCCGCGTCGAGGACACGCTTGTAATCGGTGGGCATCACCTTGGTGAACGCCAGGCAGCGTCGAGGCCAGTCGGCCAGTATCGACGCGCCGATCGCAGAACCGGTCAGTTCCGTGTGCGTGGCGATGGTGTGCTTGAGCCAGGCGAGGTCCTCCGGGTCGGGACGCAGGAGTTCGACCATGGCCATGTTGACCTTCGCGGGATCGAGGTCGTGGACGAACGCGATACCACCCGACATGCCGGCGGCGAGATTGCGTCCCGTTGGTCCGAGGACGACCACCCGGCCACCGGTCATGTACTCGCAGGCGTGGTCGCCCACTCCTTCGACGACCGCCGTCGCACCCGAGTTGCGTACCGAGAAGCGTTCTCCCACTCGGCCTCTGAGGTACACCTCGCCGGAGGTCGCCCCGTAGAGGATCGTGTTGCCGGCGATCACCTGGTCCTCGGCGACGAACAGCGAGTCGGGATTCGGCGTGACGACGATCTTGCCGCCGCACAATCCCTTTCCGACGTAGTCGTTGGTGTCGCCGGTCAACCGGATCGTCACTCCCGGCGGCAGGAAGGCCCCGAGCGACTGCCCGGCCGAGCCCTCGAGCCTGACCGTGATCGTGTCGTCGGCGAGGCCGTCGGCTCCGTACCGCCGGGTCACCTCCGAGCCGAGCAGGGTGCCGACCGTCCGGTTCACGTTGCGCACCGGCAAATCCAGGGTCACCGGGTGTGCGTCCTCGAGTGCACCCTCGGCGAGCTGGATCAGCGTCTGGTCCAGCGCGCGCTCGAGGCCGTGTTCCTGGCCCCGCACCCGACGACTCGGCCCCTTGTCCTCGACCTTGCGGAAGATCGGGCTGAGGTCGAGCCCCTTGGACTTCCAGTGCGCGACCGCGGCGTCGGTGTGCAGCCGCTGCGACTGCCCGATGGCGTCGTCGAGCGTGCGATAACCCAACTGCGCCAGATATTTCCGGACGTCCTCGGCGATGAAGCGAAAGAAGTTGACCAGGTGGTCGACCTGACCGGTGAAGCGGGACCGCAGCAGCGGGTTCTGGGTGGCGACGCCGACCGGGCACGTGTCGAGGTGGCAGACGCGCATCATGATGCACCCGGCGACGATCAGCGGCGCGGTGGAGAACCCGTATTCCTCGGCGCCGAGCAATGCCGCGGTGATGACATCGCGCCCGGTGCGCAGCGCCCCGTCGCACTGCACCGTGATGCGGTCGCGCAGGCCGTTCAGCATCAACGTCTGCTGGGCGTCGGCGAGGCCGATCTCCCACGGCGTGCCGGCGTGTTTGAGCGAGGTCAGCGGTGACGCGCCGGTGCCGCCGTCGTGCCCGGAGATGAGGACGACGTCGGCGTGCGCCTTCGACACCCCGGTCGCGACCGTCCCCACGCCCACCGCACTGACCAGCTTCACGTGGATGCGTGCCTGCGAGTTCGCGTTCTTCAGGTCGTGGATCAGCTGGGCGAGGTCCTCGATCGAGTAGATGTCGTGGTGCGGTGGCGGCGATATCAGCGCGACACCCGGCGTCGAATGCCGGGTCTTCGCGATCCACGGATACACCTTGTAGGCCGGGAGTTGGCCGCCCTCACCGGGTTTGGCACCCTGCGCCATCTTGATCTGGATGTCGGTGGCGTTGATGAGGTAGTCGCTGGTCACGCCGAACCGGCCCGACGCGACCTGCTTGACCGCGCTGCGGCGTTCCGGATCGTAGAGACGCTCGACGTCCTCGCCGCCCTCCCCCGAGTTCGAGCGGCCGCCGATCCTGTTCATGGCCATCGCGATGGTCTCGTGCGCCTCGGCGGAGATCGAGCCGTAACTCATCGCGCCGGTGTTGAAGCGCTTCATGATGTCCTCGACCGGCTCCACCTCGTCGAGCGGGATCGGTTCGCGCGCATCGAGATCGAAGTCGAACAGTCCGCGCAGGGTGCCGCCCTCACGCGAGAGCCGGTCGACCTCGTCAGAGTACTTCTGGAAGATCTCGGCCCGGCCGGTCTTGGTGGCGTGCTGCAGCAAGAAGATGGTCTCGGGCGAGAACAGGTGCAATTCGCCCTCGCGGCGGTACTGGTACTCGCCGCCGACCTCGAGCCGACGGTAGACCTGTTCGGTGGGGTTCTCCGGGAAGGCCCGGTGGTGGCGGATGCGCACCTCCTCGGCCAGTTCGTCGAGTCCGACGCCCTCGATCCGCGACACCGTACGGGTGAAGTACTCGCGCACCACCTCCGACGACAATCCCACGGCCTCGAAAGCCTGTGCCGCGGTGTAGGAGCTGATGGTCGAGATGCCCATCTTGCTCATCACCTTCAGCACACCCTTGCCGAGGGCCTCCAGATAGTTGCCGATCGCCTTGGCCCGGGTCACCCCGGTCAGCTCACCTTCGGCGATCAGATCTTCGATGGTCTCGAGTGCCAGGTAGGGATTGACCGCGGCGGCCCCGAAACCGATCAAGGTGGCGATGTGGTGGACCTCGCGGGCATCGCCGGACTCCACGACGAGGGCGACCCGCGTCCGCTCCTTGGTGCGGACCAGGTGGTGGTGCACCGCCGAGGTGGCCAGCAGCGACGGGATGGGCGCGTGCTCGGCGTCGGTGAGCCGGTCGGAGATCACGAGCGTCGTGTGCCCCTCGGCGATCGCCTGACTGGCCCGCAGCCGGAGGTCCTCGAGCGCCGCGGCGAGACCCGCACCGCCCTCGGACACCTCGTACAGCGCGCGCAACACCTTCGCCGACAGGCCGGGATTGTCCCCGTCGTCGTTGATGTGGACGAGTTTGGCCAGCTCGGCATTGTCCAGCACCGGCCAGTGCACCATGATCTGGCGGCACGACGCCGCGGTCGGCCGCAGCAGGTTCTGCTCCGGCCCCATCACGCGACTCATCGACGTGACGATCTCCTCACGGATCGCATCCAGCGGCGGATTGGTGACCTGGGCGAACAGCTCGACGAAGTAGTCGTAGAGCAGACGTGAACGCTGCGACAGCACCGCGACCGGGGTGTCCGTGCCCATCGATCCGAGCGGTTCGTAGCCCGACGCCGCCATCGGGGTCAGGAGTACGCGCAGATCCTCCTCGGTGTAACCGAAGGAGATCTGGCGGCGGACGACGGTGTCGTGGTTGGGCTGGAAGACCGGCCGGTCCGGGAGCGTGGCGATGTCGAGCAACCCGGCGTGGAGCCACTCGTCGTACGCCTCGGCGTTCATGAGCTCGCCCTTGAGTTCCTCGTCCGGGATGATCCGGCCCTGCTCGGTGTCGACGAGGAACATGCGGCCGGGTTCGAGCCGGCCCTTGCTGATCACGTCGTCGACCGGGACGTCGAGCACACCGGACTCGGAGGCGAGGATGACCCGGCCGTCGCGTGTCTGCCACCACCGGCCCGGGCGCAGTCCGTTGCGGTCGAGGACCGCGCCGACGACCGTGCCGTCGGTGAACGTGACGCACGCGGGACCGTCCCAGGCCTCCATGAGCGAGGAGTTGAACTGCAGGAACGCCCGACGACGGGGATCCATGTCGGGCACGTTCTCCCACGCCTCGGGCACCATCATCATCACCGCGTGGTGGACGTCCCGACCGCCGAGGTGCAGGAGTTCGAGGACCTCGTCGAGCGACGCCGAGTCGGAGGCCTCGGGCGTGCAGATCGGGAATGCGCGCTTGAGATCGCCGGGGATGAGGTCGGTCTCGAGGAGCGCCTCGCGGGCACGCATCCGGTTCCGGTTGCCGCGCACGGTGTTGATCTCGCCGTTGTGCGCCACGAACCGGAAGGGGTGCGCGAGCGGCCACGACGGGAAGGTGTTGGTGGAGAACCGGGAGTGGACGATGGCGATCGCGCTGAGGCAGCGGTCATCTCGCAGATCCTCGTAGTACAGCGGGAGCTGCATCGTGGTGAGCATGCCCTTGTAGACCATCGTTCGACTCGACAGCGATGGGAAGTACAGCCCGGTGCCGGCTTCGTCGATCTCCGGTATCACCCGTTCGGCCTGCTTGCGGAACGGGTAGATGAAGCGATCGAGTGCGAGCCCGGCGATGCGGTCGGCGCCGGGCGCCGGGTCGACGGTGACGAACAGCTGCATCATGTACGGCATGCATGCGACGGCCGTCCCGCCGACGTCGGCGTGTTCGTGGTCGACGGGGAGGTCCCGCCAGCCGAGTACGGTGATGCCCTCGTCGGCGGCGAGGGCCTCGACCCGTTCGATCGCGGCGCGGCGGAGATCGGGGTCCATGGGCAGGAAGCACGTTCCCGCTGCGTAGCTGTTCGATCCGTCCGCGGCGGGCTCGGGAAGGTCGAAGTCGACGGTGTCGCGCAGCAACTCGTCGGGGAGTTGGATCAGGATTCCCGCGCCGTCACCGCTGTTGGTCTCCGCCCCGGCCGCACCTCGATGCTCGAGGTTCTCCAGCGCCAGCAACCCGTCGGCGACGATCGAATGCGAACGGCGACCGTGGATGTCGGTGACCATGGCCACACCACACGAATCGACCTCGGCCTCCGGGTCGTACAGACCCTGCTTGGCCGGCAGCGCAGAAAACAGCATCACTACCTCCACTCGAACCGAGAACCGGCTCGCTGCTGAGTGTCCATTGGGACAGCACTGGCCCGTGGAGCATTGCGCGGCGTACGAATGACCGTGCCGAGATCGGTACCGGGCTGAGTCAGAACCGTTGAGCGCTCACGTGCTCTGGAACGGTCGGTACCGGGCGGAGGATCGCGCACCGTGAGATCCGATCCTATCCGAACACCCGGGGAGGCGTCGTCACCTGCGACCTGTGACCCTGCCGACGGATCAGCTCGTGGCAGGACCGAACGTCAGGACTTGTCCGCGTCGGCGGAACCGGCACCGGCACCCGGTGTGGTGTCGGTGGGGATGTCCGTCGGGATGTCGGTATCCGACTTTTCAGCGGGATCGACGGTGTCGGTGACCGCGTCGGCCTCAGGGTCTGCGGAGTCCACGGTCTCGTCGGCAGCCGGTTCGTCCCCCGGCGACGTCGCCGTCTCCGGCTGAGCGGGCGTTCCGGCCTCGGTACCGGCCTCGGTCGCCGAGGTCGTCTCCTCGTCGGCCCCGAGCTCGTCCGCGGGCGCGACCGCTTCGTCTGTCGGAGTCTCGGGATCCGAGGTGGTGTCCGACTCGGCCTCGTCGAGCGCTTCGCCGGCCGGCTCGTCGACTGGCTCCTCGTCACCGGCCTCGACGGTGTCCTCGCCTGGCTCGACCGGACCGTCGGCAACCGGCTCCACGTCGGTCGTCGAGTCCGTGTCCGGTTCGGCGCCCGGTTCCGCATCGCTGCCCGCGGTCACGGGGTGTGCGGCCGCAACCGGGTCATCCGTGCCGGCGGTGTCGTCGGTGGACGGCTTCCCCGCCGTGCCCGCCTTCCGACCATGGTCGTCGGAATCGAACAGGGATGATCCCGCCGCACCCGTCGCCACCCCGGCGGCGGCCGCCGGACTCGGGTCCGGTTCGATGTCCTCGTCGTACCAGTCGTCGACGTATCCGGCGACACCCTGCTCCGCGAGCTCCGCGGCACGGTCGTCGTGATACATCTCCAGTCCCTGTTCGCGTCCCTTGGGCGCGACCACGAAGTAGACGACGGCGGCGAGGAACACCAACGCCGCGGTGAAGAGGTTCGGTCGGATGCCCGCGATGTCGTTGGCGACGGCCGCGCGGTCGTCGCGCAGCAACTCGATGAAGAACCGGCCCAGGCAGTAGCCTGCGACGTAGAGCGCGAACAACCGGCCGTGCCCGATGCGGAAGTACCGGTCGACGACCACCAGGAGCACGACGATGAGCACGTTCCACAGCAGCTCGTAGAGGAAGGTCGGATGGACCACCGCGACCACGACGCCGTTGGACACGCCGTCGATCAGTCCGGGGTCGGAGTACCCGGCGGCGTTCTCGCGTTCGTAGATCTCCAGGCCCCACGGGAGTGTGGTCTCGCGTCCGTAGAGCTCCTGGTTGAAGTAGTTGCCGAGGCGACCGATCGCCTGTGCCAACAGGATCGGCGGCGCGATGGCGTCGCCGAAGGCGGGCAGGCGGATGCCGCGCCGACGAGCGCCGATCCACGCGCCCACCGCACCGAGCGCGACCGCGCCCCAGATACCGAGTCCGCCGTCCCAGATCTTCAGTGCGTCGATCGGTTCCTTCAGCGCATCAGCACCGAAGTACGTCTTCCAATCGGTGATGAGATGGTAGAGCCGGCCACCGATGAGGCCGAACGGGACCGCCCAGATCGCGACGTCGAGAACTTCGCCGTCCTGGCCACCGCGGGCCATCCATCGGCGGTTGCCCCACCAGACCGCGACGATGATGCCGACGATGATGCACAACGCATACGCGCGTAGCGGGAAGGGTCCGATCTCCCAGACGCCCTGAGGCGGACTCGGGAGGTAGGCGAGCATCGTCGAGGTCGGCGCGATCACGCTGTCACCCTAGCCGACCGGATGGGACGTTCGACCTGTCGACCGGGACCCGCCGAGTCGATCACGAGAGCGTCCGCTTCAGACAGACGCCCGACGCGAGCGGACCCCTTCGGCCAGTTCGCAGACGAGCGAGGCCAACCGGTCCTGGCCCGCGTTCGCGGCGGTCACCAGCGCCGAACCCACGATGACTCCATCTGCGTACGAGGCGATCTGGGCCGCCTGCTCACGGTTGCGAACGCCGAGCCCGACGCCGATCGGGATGTCGGAGTACTCGCGAACCCGCGCGCACAGCTCGGGAGCCATGTCCGACACGGCATCTCGCGCACCGGTGACACCCATCGTGGATGCCGCGTAGACGAAACCCCGGGATGCATCGACGGTGAGGGCGATCCGCTCGGTCGTCGACGACGGAGCGACGAGGTAGATGCGGTCGAGCCCGTGCCGGTCCGCCGCCTCGTGCCACTCCGCGCCCTCTTCGGGGATCAGGTTCGGGGTGATGAGTCCGGCACCGCCGGCCGCCGCCAGATCGCGGGCGAAGTTCTCGACGCCGTACTTGAGAACGGGGTTCCAGTAGCTCATGACCACCGCGTTACCGCCGGCGGAAGTGATGGCCTCGACGGCGGTGAACACGTCACGGACACGCACACCGTTGGTCAGTGCCTGGTCGGCGGCGTCCTGGATGGTCGGGCCGTCCATCACCGGGTCGGAGTAGGGCACGCCGACCTCGATGATGTCGCAACCGGCGTCGACCATCGTCCGGAACGAGGTCAGCGACTCGTCAACGGTCGGGAAACCGACCGGGAGGTAACCGATCAGTGCACTGCGACCCTCGTCCCGGCAGCGGGCGAACACGGGGCCGAGCTTCGACGGGATCGACTGTGTACTCATGCCTGCTCTCCGGGCTTTTGGACGTCCGACGATTCCGACAGGGTGGCCTCGTCCTGGGACGGCGGGGCGTCGAACAGCCCGAACCAGCGGGCGGCGGTGTCCACGTCCTTGTCGCCGCGACCGGAGAGACTCACGACGATGATCGCGCCCTCCCCCAGTTCCTGCCCGAGCTTCAGGGCGCCGGCGACCGCATGGGCCGACTCGACCGCGGGGATGATGCCCTCGCGGCGGCTGAGCAACGCGAGGGCGTCCATCGCCTCGGTGTCGGTGATCGGCCGGTACTCCGCCCGTCCGGTGTCCTTGAGATAGGCGTGTTCAGGCCCGACCCCCGGGTAGTCCAGGCCGGCCGAGATCGAATGGGATTCGATGGTCTGACCGTCGTCATCCTGAAGCAGATAGGAGTACGCACCCTGGAATGCTCCGGGTGTCCCACCGGTGAAAGTCGCTGCGTGGCGGCCGGTCTCGACGCCGTCGCCGGCGGCTTCGAAGCCGACGAGCCGGACGCCCTCGTCGTCGATGAACGGGTGGAAGATGCCGATCGCGTTGGAACCCCCGCCGACGCAGGCGGTCACCGCGTCGGGCAGGCGTCCGGCCTTCTCCAGGATCTGCACGCGCGCCTCGAGCCCGACGATGCGCTGCAGATCGCGAACCATGACCGGGAACGGGTGCGGCCCGGCAGCCGTGCCGAAGCAGTAATACGTGTTGTGCGCGTTGGTGACCCAGTCACGCATGGCCTCGTTGATCGCATCCTTCAGTGTCGCCGAACCGTTGTCGACCGCGATCACCTCGGCACCGAGGAGTCGCATGCGGGCGACGTTGAGCGCCTGGCGATCCGTGTCGACCCGGCCCATGTAGATCACACACTCGAGGCCGAGGAGCGCGCACGCGGTCGCGGTGGCGACCCCGTGCTGACCGGCGCCGGTCTCGGCGATGACGCGGTGCTTGCCCATCCGCTGGGCCAGGAGTGCCTGTCCGAGAACGTTGTTGATCTTGTGCGAACCGGTGTGGTTGAGATCCTCGCGCTTGAGGAAGATCCGCGCCCCGCCGGCGTGCTCGGACAGGCGCTTCGCCTCGTACAGCGGAGACGGGCGGCCGGCGTAGTCGCGCTGCAGGCGGTCCAGTTCGGCGAGGAAATCGTCGTCGGCGCGGACCTTCTGGAAGGTCGTGGTCACCTCGTCGATGACGGCCATCAGGGCCTCGGGTACATGGCGCCCGCCGTAGACACCGAAGTGCCCGTGCTCGTCGGGTTCGATCGAGGTACGAGTGGTGAGCCCGACGCTCGCGGTGGGCAGCGGAGTCGCCTCGGCGGCGTCGGTGCGGACGGAATCAGGATGAGCGGTCACTTCAACTCACAGACGATCGGGCCGACAGGCTCACACGGACCGATGCCGGCCCGGACACTTTGTCAGCGAACAGGTTTCGGGCACGACGGGTGTGTGCCCGCGGTGACGAGCTCACGGACCGCGGCACTCGGGTCGCCACTGGTGACGAGACCTTCGCCGACGAGTACCGCATCGGCGCCGGCACCGGCGTAGGCCAGCAGATCGGCGGTGCCGCGCACACCCGACTCGGCGATCCGGATGGTCTCCGTGGGCAGACCGGGTGCGATGCGCGAGAAGGTGTCCCGCTCCACCTGCAGGGTCTTGAGGTTGCGTGCGTTCACGCCGACGACCGAGGCGCCGGCTTCGAGGGCGCGGCTGGCCTCCTCCTCGGTGTGTACCTCGACGAGCGCGGTCATGCCCAGGCTCTCGGTGCGGTCGAGAAGTGAGGCGAGCACGTTCTGCTCGAGGGCGGCGACGATCAACAGGATGACGTCGGCGCCATGGGCGCGGGCCTCATGGATCTGGTACGTGCCGACGATGAAGTCCTTGCGCAGCACCGGGATGTCGACCGCGGCGCGGACGGCGTCGAGGTCGGCGAGCGAGCCGCGGAACCGGCGTTCCTCGGTGAGCACGCTGATGATGCGCGCGCCGCCGTCTTCGTACGCGCGGGCGAGTTCGGCGGGGTCCCCGATGCTGGCGAGTTCGCCTTTCGACGGACTGGCGCGCTTCACCTCGGCGATGACACCGATTCCGGGCTGACGCAGGGCGGCCAGCGCATCCTTGGGGGCGGGAGCCTTGGCGGAGGCCGCTTTGACCGAGGCGAAGTCGACGACGGCCTCACGTGCCGCGACGTCGGCTTTCACTCCCTCGATGATCGATTCGAGAACGTTGGGCACGCTCACAGCGACTTGCTCCCTTCTCCCTCGACGTGTGTTCTCAGGGTAGACGGGCCGTTCGGGCCGGTTGCGTCCGGGTTGGCCGATCAGCGACCTCATCGCGCTGATGCGTCCATCGTCGGAGTCTGCGACCGGGCGTCGCCGACCCGTCATCGGCTTGCGGTTCAGCGACGGTCGGGGTCGGTCGGGTCGATGCCGGTGTCGAGCGCGTCCCACATCATCCGCTCGTTCGCTCCGGGCGGCGTCGGATCCGCCGCCGGGCCGGGGTCGTCCGCCCGACCGCTCGTTCCGGGCTTCGCAGAGCCGGATCGGGTCGCATTGGGCTCCGTGACCGCGGCCTCGTTCTGCTCGGCGGCCTTACGACGCTCGTAGTCGGCGAAGATCTCGGTCTCGATCTCCTCGCGGCGAGCGGCCGGAGTGGTGTATTTCGACGATCGGGTGGCCCCCTTCGCAACGCGCAGCAGCATGACCGCTGCACCCACCGCACACACGGTGCCGGCGAGCACGACCACCGCGGCGAGGGGGTTGGTGTCGACGAAGAGCACGATGTAGCGATCGGGGATGCTGCCCGCCTCGGCGGCGTACGCAGAGTCGGTGCCCCCGGTGATCAGCGAGATCGCCGGGAAAGCGGCCAGGAGCCCGCCGACGGCGACCAGGATCGCGACGACTCGGAGGGCCCAGCCACGCACTGACAGCGCCGCGAGTATGCCCGCCAAGTAGACCAGCGCGAGCGGCGTGAGCCAGGGACTCCAGTCCCCGCCGTTGACCTCGAACGCGCGCTGCGGGGACAACCCGTCCTCGGCGGAGACGGTGGCCCAGGTCAGCCGGCTCGCACCCCAGAAGGCCGCTGCGGCCGCCGCCATCAGCAGTGCCGCGACGACCTGTCGGCGCCGGACGGACTTGCGGCGGATGGCCTCTACGTCAGGACCTGCCGCGGCTCCGGATTCGTCAGAGGTCATGAGTTCTCACCCACCCGTCGCATCGTCGAGGCGGCCGCGACCGCGTTGAGCACCGCGGTGGCCTTGTTACGCGCCTCGTTGTACTCGTACTCGGGCTCGCTGTCGGCGACCACGCCGCCGCCGGCCTGCACGAACGCCTTGCCGCGTGCGAGCAGCGCGGTGCGGATCGCGATGGCGGTGTCGGCGTTGCCGGCGAAGTCGATATAGCCCACGATCCCGCCGTACAGACCCCGGCGGGTCATCTCGTGTTCGTCGATGAGTTCCATCGCCCGCACCTTCGGGGCCCCGGTGAGCGTTCCGGCCGGGAAACAGGCCGTCACGGCGTCGAGGGCGTGCTTGTCGTCGCGGAGGGTCCCCGACACGGTCGAGACGAGATGCATGACGTGGCTGTAGCGCTCGATGTGCCGGTAGTCGCTGACCTTGACCGTGCCGGGCACGCACACGCGGCCGAGGTCGTTGCGGCCGAGGTCGACCAGCATCAGGTGTTCGGCGTTCTCCTTCTCGTCCTCGATCAGCCCCTTGCCGAGCAGCTGGTCTTCTTCCTCGGTCGCGCCGCGCCAGCGGGTGCCGGCGATCGGGTGCGTGGTCGCCACCCCGTCGGCCACGGTGACCAGTGCCTCGGGGCTGCTGCCGACGATGGTGAACGGCTTGCGCGCGATCGCGTCGGGCGAGCCGGTGTCGCTGTGCTCCTCGGTGCCGGGCATCCGCAGCAGATACATGTACGGACTCGGATTGGACGCGCGCAGCACGCGATAGACGTCGAGCGGGTCGGCGTCGGAGTCCATCTCGAAGCGCATCGACGGCACGACCTGGAAGGCCTCGCCGGCCTCGATCTCGCCGACGAGATCGGTGACGATCTCGCTGTACTCCGCGAGCGATCGCTGCGCGGCGAACTCCGGCCGCGGGCGGTCGAAGGTCGACACCGTCGACGGCGCGGGTGCGGCGAGCGCTTCGGTCATCCGGTCCAGCCGGTCGAGTGCGTCGGCGTAGGCGTCCTCGACCCGCTCGTCGGAGCCGTCCCAGTTGACCGCGTTGGCGATGAGCGTGATCGTGCCCTCATGATGGTCGACCGCGGCGAGGTCGGTGGCCAGCACCATCATCATGTCCGGGAGGCCCAGATCGTCGACCGTGGTCTCGGGCAGACGCTCGAGCCGGCGGACCATGTCGTAGGCCATGAAGCCGACGAATCCGCCGGTCAGCGGCGGCATCCCGGGGAGCGGGTCGGTCTGCAGGAGGCGCAATGACTCCGCGAGGACCTCGAGCGCGTCGCCGCCCTCGGGTGCGCCGACGGGCACCGACCCCCACCAGTGCGCCTGTCCGTCGACGACGGTCAGGGCCGACGGTGCGCCCGCGCCGATGAACGACCATCGGGACCAGGACCGCCCGTTCTCGGCGGACTCCAGCAGGAAGGTCCCCGGACGGTCGCCCGCGAGTTTGCGATAGGCCGACAGCGGCGTCTCGGAGTCGGCGAGGACCTTACGCGTCACCGGTACGACGCGGTGATCGCGCGCGAGGTCGAGGAACTCGGCGAGAGTCGTGGTGTCGGCGGCCCCGCCGGTGGTGGCGGTCATCCGAGCGGCTCGCCGCCGACGCCCCACTGATTACGCGGAACCTCCGTGATCGTCACCCAGACCGAGTCGGGGTTCTTGCCGGTTGCCTTGGCATAGGCCTCGGTGACCGCGGCAATCGTCTCGCGCTTGACGCGATCCGACAGTCCCGGCGTCTGCGAGATCTGGATGAGGGGCATGGACGCACCGCCTTTCGAAGGTCTCGAGCTGTGGCGTGTCCCGGAGTTCGCACCCGGGACTCGTGTCTCGGGTCTATTCTGCTGGGTCCGTCGAGCCCGACCCGGATTCGGCCCCGGAACCCGGCGCCGCGTCGATCCCGAACGTCAGCGACTCGGTGTCGAAACAGCTGTGGTTGCCGGTGTGGCAGGCCGCGCCCACCTGGTCGACGATCAGCAGCACGGTGTCGCCGTCGCAGTCGATGCGGGCGTCGTGCACATACTGCGTGTGCCCGCTCGTCTCCCCCTTCACCCAGTACTCCTGGCGTGACCGCGAGTAGTAGGTCCCCTTCCGGGTGGCGAGCGTGCGCTCGAGCGCGACGTCGTCCATCCAGGCGACCATCAGCACCGTCCCGGTGCTGCGTTCCTGCGCCACCGCGGTGAACAGGCCGTCGGCGTTGCGTTTGAGGCGTGCGGCGAGATCGGGATCGAGTGCCATCAGCGACCTTCCGGATCGGTGCGGGAGGGGACGCGGCGTGTCATCGGACGGTGATCCCGGCGTCGCGCATGGCCGTCTTCACCTGGGCCACGGTGAGTTCGCCGAAGTGGAAGACCGAGGCCGCGAGAACGGCGTCAGCGCCCGCCTGCACCGCCGGCGCGAAATCGTCGATGCGGCCGGCGCCGCCGCTGGCGATGACCGGCACCGACACCGCGGCGCGTACGGCAGTCAGCATGCGCAGGTCGAAGCCCTGTTTGGTGCCGTCGGCGTCCATCGAGTTGAGCAGGATCTCGCCGACACCGAGGTCCTGGCCACGGACCGCCCACTCGACCGCGTCGATCCCGGTGCCCTTACGGCCGCCGTGGGTGGTGACCTCCCAGCCCGACGGCGTGGGTTCCGCACCTTCGGGAACTGTGCGGGCGTCGACGGACAGCACGATGCACTGCGAACCGAAGCGCCGGCTCATCTCGGCGAGCACCTCCGGCCGGGCGATGGCCGCGGTGTTGACGCTGACCTTGTCGGCCCCGGCGCGCAGCATGGTGTCGACGTCGTCGACGGTCCGGATGCCCCCGCCGACGGTGAGCGGGATGAACACCTGATCGGCGGTGCGCTTCACCACGTCGATCATCGTCGAGCGCCCCGAGCTCGACGCGGTCACGTCGAGGAAGGTCAGTTCGTCCGCGCCTTCGCGGTCGTAGCGCTCGGCCAGCTCGACCGGGTCGCCGGCGTCGCGCAGGTTGGCGAAGTTGACGCCTTTGACCACGCGGCCGTCGTCGACGTCGAGGCACGGGATGACCCGGGTCGCCAGCGTCATCGTCGGGTCTCCTTCGGGGTGGTGGATTCTGGGGTGATGACGTCTGGGGTCCATTCCGGGATCGTCTCGCCGATGACACGCATCAGACCGGCGTGCACGGTCGGGGTACCGGCGACCAGCGACGGCGACGCCACGGTCCACGGACGGCCGGCGATGTCGGTCGCCACACCGCCGGCGGCCCGGACCAGCGCCGCTCCTGCCGCGTTGTCCCAGGGGTGCCGGCCGAAGGCGATCGCCCCGCCGAACACGCCGGCCGCGGTGAACGCCATGTCCACACCCGTCGACCCGGTCATCCGGATCCGGGCGGCACGCGTGCTGAGTTCGCGCAGGAGGTCGGCCCGGCGCGCGCCCGGGTAGCGGCCACCGCCGCGGGCATCGAACGGACCGAAGGCGATGGCTGCCTCGGCGAGTTCCATGTCGGGAGCCGGCGGGACGGCTACGCCGTTCAGCACCAGCGGACCGTCGGCGTGTGCGGCGTACCGGCGTCCCACGAGCGGCAGCCACGTCATCCCGAGCGTGGCCTCGCCGTCGACCACCAGACCGAGGAGGATCCCGGTGAGCGGCATCCCCGCGGAGTAGTTGAAGGTGCCGTCGATCGGGTCGAGCACCCACACCGGACCGTCGACGACGTCGGCGCCGCCGAATTCCTCGCCGTGGACCGGGATCTGGGTCCGGTCGGCGAGCTCGGCCCCGATGTGGCGCTCGAGGTCGAGGTCCACCTGCGTGGCGAAGTCGGTGCCGCCCTTGTTGATCGCGCTCGGCGCACCCTGACCGTCGACGAAGCGATCGACGGCGGCGTCGAGGATCGACCCGGCGGTGTCGAGCAGCCGGGGCAGGTCGAGGGTGGAGTCCGCCGCGCTCATCAGACCCCGGCGACCGCGGTCAACGCCTCCGGCAGCGTGAATCGGCCCGCATAGAGCGCCTTGCCGACGATGGCGCCCTCTACACCCTGGCCGGTGAGGCCGGCGATCGCGACCAGATCGTCGATGGCCGAGACGCCGCCCGAGGCCACGAGGGGGGCGTCGGTGGCCGCGGCGACCTCGGCGAGGAGATCGAGGTTCGGACCCTGCAGCGTGCCGTCCTTGGAGACGTCGGTGACCACGTAGCGGGCGCATCCGTCGCGATTCAACCGCTCGAGGACCTCCCAGAGATCGCCTCCGTCGGTGACCCAGCCCCGCCCGCGCAACCGGTAGGAACTGCCGTCGCGGATCACGTCCAGACCGACCGCGATGCGGTCCCCGTGCTCGGCGATCGCGCGGGCACACCACTCCGGGTTCTCCAGGGCGGCGGTACCGAGGTTCACGCGCGTGCACCCGGTGGCGAGGGCGGCGGCCAGCGAATCGTCGTCGCGGATGCCGCCGGACAGTTCGACCTTCACGTCGAGTTCACCGACCACGCCGGCCAGCAGTTCGCGATTGTCGCCGCGGCCGAACGCGGCGTCGAGGTCGACGAGATGGATCCACTCCGCACCGTCCCGCTGCCACGCCAGCGCCGCGTCGCGCGGCGAACCATACGACGTCTCGGTGCCGGCCGCGCCCTGGACCAGGCGGACCGCCTGCCCGTCGGCGACGTCGACGGCGGGAAGGAGTTCGAGGGTGCTACCCATGGGTGAATCTGTCCTGTCTGTTCTGGATCGAGCGCGGTTCTTGATCGAGCGAGTCGGCGGTGGACGTGATCGGGGTGGGGTCAGGCGGGGTGGTGACCGTCGCGCGCCGCGATCAGGTCTGTCCGGGCGCGGTCGACCATGCGGTTGGCAACGGTACCGATCGCGGCGATCATCGCCGCCACCGCCACCAGCGCGGCGACCAGTCCGGCGATCGGCGACCAGTGCGCACACAGCGCGATGATCGGGACGGACACGATCAGGACAAGCACTCCCGCACCGAGAGCGTAGAAGGCGAGCTTGGCGATCGAGAAACCGGAGGACGTCGAGGAGGCACTCGCCTGTTCGGCCCCGGACGGTCGCCCGACGGGTCCGTCGCCGTACCCGGCGGCGTCCGGGCGAGGCGTGCCGTCGGTCACGAGAGTCCCCGAACCCAGTTCTCCAGCAGGTGCGCACCGGCGTCGCCGGACTTCTCCGGATGGAACTGGGTCGCCGACAGCGGCCCGTTCTCCACCGCGGCGAGGAACGGTCCACCATGTTCGGCCCAGGTCAGCTTGGGCGCGGTCAGCGGCGAACCCTCGTTGTCCATCTCCCAGGTCTGCGCGGCGTAGGAATGCACGAAGTAGAAGCGGGTGTCGGCGTCGAGCCCGTCGAAGAGCACGGTGCCCTCGGGTGCGTCGACCGTGTTCCAGCCCATGTGCGGCAGAACGGGAGCGGGCAACTGGGTCACACTGCCCGGCCACTCCCCGCAGCCCTCCGCCTCGACGCCGAACTCGACGCCGCGCTCGAACAGGATCTGCATGCCCACGCAGATGCCCAGCACCGGGCGACCGCCGGCCAGTCGTCGCCCGACGATCCGGTCGCCCTTGACCGCGCGCAGACCTTCCATGCAGGCGGCGAACGCGCCGACGCCGGGCACGACGAGGCCGGTGGCGTTCAGGGCCGTGTCGAAGTCGGAGGTGACCGTCACCTGTGCCCCGGTCCGCTCGAGCGCGCGCTGCGCGGACCGCAGGTTGCCCGAGCCGTAGTCGAGGATCGTGACGTCGGCGGCGCTCACAGCGCGCCCTTCGTCGACGGCACACCGGTCACGCGCGCGTCGTATTCCGTCGCCGCGCGCAACGCGCGGGCCACGGCCTTGAACTCCGCCTCGGTGATGTGGTGCTGGTCGCGGCCGTAGAGGACCCGCACGTGCAGCGCGATGCGCGCGTTGAGCGCGATCGACTCGAACACGTGCCGGTTGATGACGGTCGAGTACGGGACACCCGGGTAGCCACCGATCACGGCGGTCAGCATGTGCTCGGGCTCGCCGGTGTGGACGCAGTACGGGCGGCCCGACACGTCGACGACGGCCTGGGCGAGGGTCTCGTCCATCGGGATCCAGGAATCGCCGAAGCGACGGATGCCCTTCTTGTCACCGAGCGCCTGGCCGAGAGCCTGGCCGAGCACGATCGCGGTGTCCTCGATGGTGTGGTGGCCCTCGACCTCGATGTCGCCCTTCGCCTCGACGGTGAGATCGAAGCTGCCGTGCTGACCGAAGGCGGTGAGCATGTGATCGAAGAACGCGATGCCGGTCGATATGTTCGTCACGCCGGTGCCGTCGAGATTCAGCTCGACGGAGATCGACGACTCCCTGGTGCTCCGTTCGACCTTCGCGACACGGGGCGCGGGGTTGGTCGCAGAGGGGGTGCTCACTGAGTGTTCTCCAGATCTGTGGTGGCGAGCGTGCGGCTGACGTCGAGGAAGGCGTCGTTCTCATGCGCGAGACCGATGGTCACCCGGAGGTGACCGGCGATGCCGACGTCCCGGATGAGGACGCCCTGGTCGAGGTAACGCTGCCACGACGCCGCAGCATCCCGGAACCGTCCGAACAGCACGAAGTTGGCGTCGGAGTCGATGACGCGGTACCCGAAGCCGGTCAGGGCCGCGACCACGCGCTCGCGTTCGGACCGGATCGCGGCGACGCCGGCGAGGGTGTCGTCGCTGTGGCGCAATGCGGCTCGCGCGGCGGCCTGGGTCAGCACGGACAGGTGGTACGGGAGCCGCACCAGCTGGATCGCGTCGACGACGGCGGGTGCTGCGGCGAGGTAACCGAGCCGGCCACCGGCGAAGGCGAAGGCCTTGCTCATCGTCCGGCTGACGACGACCTTGGCCGGGAACTCGTCGATGAGCTCGACGGCGCTCGGAGCCGCCGAGAACTCGGCGTAGGCCTCGTCGACGATCACGATGCCCGGAGCCGCCTCGACGATGCGACGCAGGTCCGCGAGCGGGATCGAACCGCCGGTCGGGTTGTTCGGCGAGGTCACGAAGACGACGTCCGGTTCGCGGTTCGCGACTTCGGCGACCGCGTAGTCGGTGTCGAGCGAGAAGTCGCCCGCCCGCGCCGCGACCAGCCAGGTGGTGTCGGTGCCGTCGGAGATGATCGGATGCATCGAATACGACGGCACGAACCCGAGCGCACTGCGGCCGGGACCGCCGAAGGCCTGCAGCAGTTGCTGCAGAACCTCGTTGGAACCGTTTGCCGCCCAGAGGTTCTCGACGCCGAGCTGCACACCGGTGGCCCGGGTCAGGTAGGCGGCGAGGTCGGCACGGAGGGCGACGGCATCGCGATCGGGATAGCGGTGCAACTCAGCGGCGGCCTCGCGCACCGACGCGGCGACATCGTCGATCAGGGCCGGCGACGGCGCGTGCGGGTTCTCGTTGGTGTTGAGGATCACCGGAACCCTGAGTTGCGGTGCGCCATAAGCGCTCTTGCCACGGAGGTTCTCACGTAGCGGCAGGTCGTCGACGGTGATCGAGCTGCCCAGGGTTGCCGTCACCGGATCGGCGGCCGTCACCGGCCCGCGCTCCCGACGAAGCGCTGCTTCACCGCATCACCGTGACCGGGCAGGTCCTCGGCGTCGGCGAGGGTCACCACCTTGTCGGCGACCTCGCGCAGCGCGGCCTCGTCGTAGTCGATGACGTGGACGCCCTTGAGGAAGGTCTGCACCGACAACCCGGAGGCGAAGCGCGCCGAACCCGAGGTGGGCAGAACGTGATTGGAGCCCGCACAGTAGTCACCGAGGCTGACCGGCGCATAGGGCCCGACGAAGATCGCGCCCGCGTTGTGCACCCGGTCGGCGACCGCGGCCGCATCCCGGGTCTGGATCTCGAGGTGTTCGGCCGCATAGGCATCGACGACGGCGAGCCCCGCGTCGAGATCGTCGACGAGGACGACGCCCGACTGCTCCCCCGACAGCGCGGTGGTCACGCGCTCGCGGTGCTTGGTGGCCGCCACCTGCTGCTCGAGAGCCTCGTCGACGGCGTCGGCGAGGACGGCGCTGTCGGTCACGAGCACCGACGCCGCGAGGACGTCGTGCTCGGCCTGGCTGATGAGGTCGGAGGCGAGGATGCCCGCGTCCGCCGAGTCGTCGGCGAGGATCGCGATCTCGGTGGGTCCGGCCTCGGAGTCGATGCCCACCACGCTGCGGCACAGACGCTTGGCCGCGGTGACGTAGATGTTGCCCGGGCCGGTGATGAGGTCGACAGGGTCGAGAACGGCATTCGGCTCGTCCGCGGATTCCGTGTCGGCGCCACCGTAGGCGAGCAGGGCCACGCCCTGGGCACCGCCGACCGCCCACACCTCGTCGACGCCGAGGAGCGCACAGGCGGCGAGGATGGTCGGGTGCGGCCACCCGCCGAAGTCCTTCTGCGGAGGCGAGGCGACGACCAGCGAGCCGACCCCGGCCTCCTGGGCGGGGACGACGTTCATGATGACCGACGACGGATAGACGGCGTTGCCGCCCGGGACGTACAGGCCGACGCGGCGGACCGGAATCCACTTCTCGCTGACGACGCCGCCGTCGACGACCTGGGTGCGGGTGGTCTCCCGGCGCTGGTCGGCGTGCACCTTGCGCGCGCGGGTGATCGACTCGCGCAGCGCCTCGGCGACCTGCGGGTCGAGCCCGGCCAGAGCATCGGCGATGACCCGAGCGGGCACCCGCACCGACGCGGGGCGGACACCGTCGAACTTCTCGCCGTAGTCGAGCGCAGAGCTGCTGCCGTTCTCCGCCACCGCATGCACGACCGGTGTCACCGTGTCGAGGACGGCATTGACATCGGTACCCCCGCGGGGCAGCGCACGACGCAACTCGGCGAGTGTCGGCGTGCTACCGCGCAGGTCAATTCGGGCGAGCATGATCTCTCCTGGTGGCTGCTGATGTACCCGACAAGGATACGTGTCGGGTGCCAGCGGGTTTCTGGTGCGGGTTGTCACCGAGAACGTCGGGGCAGTTCGATCCGGTATGCGGACGAATCTGCCCCCGTCCTTCCACGTGGCTGATCGCCAGAACCGAGTTGTCCGACGTCGACGCCCGAACCGACACCGGGCAGCCGAGCGACCTAGGGCGCCGGGATGTCCAGACCGAGGTCCAGGACGGTGACGGAGTGAGTCAGCGCGCCGACGGCCAGGTAGTCGACCCCGGTGCGGGCATAGTCGGCCGCGACGTCGAGCGACAGGCCTCCCGAGCTCTCCAGCTTGGTGCCCGGCGACCGGGTGTTGCGGCGCTGGACGGCCATCTGGGTCTCCCACGGCTCGAAGTTGTCCAGCAGGACCAACTGCGGTTCGAGTCCGAGGACCTCGTCGAGCTGGGCCAGCGAGTCGACCTCGACCTCGACCGGGAGGCCCGGTGCCGCCGCCCGCACGGCCTCCAGCGCCGCGGCGACCGAACCCGCGGCGACGACGTGGTTGTCCTTGATGAGGGCGGCGTCGCCGAGCCCCATCCGATGATTGACTCCCCCGCCGGCACGAACCGCGTACTTCTGCAGATGCCGAAGACCCGGAAGCGTCTTGCGCGAGTCGCGGATTCGGGCGTCCGTACCCTCCACCGCCGCCACCCAGGCCGCGGTGGTCGTGGCGATCCCCGACAGGTGCGAGATCAGGTTGAGCGCCGTGCGTTCCGCGGTCAGCAGCGCTCGCGTCGGAGCGTGGACGGCGAGTACGACGGTGCCGGGTTCGACGCGGGTTCCGTCGTCGACGCGCGACGTGATCGTGTACTCGCCCGCCCCGATCACCTCGTCGAAGACCGCCTCGACCACCGGCACGCCGGCGATCACACCATGCGCGCGGCTGATGATCGCCGCGTCGACGACCGCGTCGGCGGGGACCGTGGACGTGGTCGTGACGTCGGGTCCGTATCGCAGATCCTCGTCGAGCGCGGCGCGGATCAACGCGCGGACCTCGTCGGTGACCGCGGCGCCGAGTTCACCGCCCGCGGCCTGGCCGACGAAGCCTCCGGCTGGGGCCGTCGTCGAGGGGGTGGAGCTGCTCACTCGCCCGATCCGGGATTGCCGATCGCGATCATGCGCTCGACGCTCTTGCGCGCCTTCTCGGCGACGTCGGCGTCGACGAACACCTCGTCGCGACCCTCCCGCAGGCACCGGAGCATGGCCGCCGGGGTGATCATCTTCATGTAGGGGCACGATGCCCGGTCGTTGACGGCCTGGAAGTCGACCCCCGGTGCGGCCTTGCGCAATTGATGCAGCATCCCGACCTCGGTGGCGACGAGCACCTGCTTCGCGCCGGTCTCGCGCGCGGCGTCGAGCATGCCGCCCGTCGACAGGATCTTCACCTTCTCCTCGGGCACGAAACCCTCGCCGGCCAGATACAGCGCCGAGGTCGCGCAACCGCATTCGGGGTGGATGAACAGGTCGGCGTCCGGGTGCGAGTTCGCCTGCGCGGTCAACTCGTCACCGTTGATGCCGGCGTGCACGTGGCATTCGCCCGCCCAGATGTGGATGTTGTCGCGGCCGGTCTCGCGCTTGACGTGCGCGCCGAGGAACTGGTCGGGCAGGAACAGGACGTCACGGTCGGGATCGATCGAGGCGACCACGTCGACGGCGTTCGACGACGTGCAGCAGATGTCGGTGAGGCCCTTCACCTCGGCGGTGGTGTTCACGTAGGACACCACCAGCGCATCGGGGAACTCGGCCTTCCAGGCCCGGAGTTCGTCCGCGGTGATCGAGTCGGCCAGCGAACATCCGGCGCGCTCGTCGGGGATCAGGACCCGCTTCTCGGGGCTCAGGATCTTGGCGGTCTCGGCCATGAAGTGGACGCCGCAGAAGATGATCTCGTCGGAGTCGACCTCGGCGGCGATCCGCGAGAGGGCAAGGGAGTCGCCGACGTGGTCGGCCACATCCTGGATGGCCGGGAGCTGGTAGTTGTGCGCGAGCAGCGTCGCGTTACGCGCCTTGGCGAGGCGGCGGACCTCGTCCGCCCACTCCTGCGTCGGCTCCACGCCGGTGTAGCCGCCCGGCGCGTCGTACCACGTCGCATCGACGAGCGCCGAGTCCTCGACTGCGGGCGCGGTCATCGACGTGAGGCGATCACTGGTGATGCTCATGTGCCACTCCTCTGGCTACCCGGCGACGAGTTCCGTCCCCGGGACGCTGGTTCCCCAGATCACGGGCCGTGTGTCCGAGGCAGGTTTTCGACTCATGGTCGAAAACGCTATGCATCGTAACATTCGCCACACTCACGGCATTCCCATGACCTCGTCGCCGGCGTTCTCGGCCGCGATTCAGGCGGACGACGAGTTCAGCCACACATCAGAGCGTCGAGGTAGCGCTCGGTGAATCGCGACTGCGCAACCCGCCCGATCGGCCCGCCCAGACGCGTGAACCACCGCCCCGGACGCGAGAAGGCGACGACATGCCCGACCACGGTGTCGTCGTCGAGCCATTCCACCCAGAAGCGCTCTTCGCCGATCTCGGGATGGCCGGGCAGCGTGCCGTACGCGAAGCCGCGCTCGCGCGGGGCGTCGATCACCTCGACGACCCGGCACCGTGCGGTGATCGCGAGGGGGCCGAGACCGGCGCGCAGGTCGACGTCGGTGCCGACAGTGGCCGCGGGCGTCGACTCGTCGACGCCGAAGGCGGCACGACGATGCATGTCCCAGTTCATGATTCGCCGGCCGGCCGTGGTGAAACAGGCAGCTCCCGAGCCGATGACCCGTGACCGGCGCAGATGGTGGTAACCGGGCGGGAGCGTCCCGTCCGTCGCGCCGACCTCGGGATAGGTGAGATCCGATCGGTTCGCGGTCACCCGACTCGTGCCACCTCGGCGTCGAGCACGAGCGCCAGATCGTCGAGTGAGGTACCCAGCGCGCGAGCAAGCGCCGCGATCGTGGCGAAAGCGGGCGTCGGCATGCGTCCGGTCTCGATCTTGCGCAGGGTCTCCGGCGAGATACCCGCACCCGACGCCACGTCGCCCAGCGGACGATCGCCGCGCAACTCGCGGAGCCGGGCGCCGAGCCGGCGCCCGGCCGCGATCTGTTCCGGGGTCAGGGGGTTACGCACCATGTGGCGATCCTAGCGGATCCGGTATACAAATACCGAGACGCGGTGGTATTTGTATACCGACCAGCGATCCGAGAGGACGCAATGACCACGAGAGGACGGGAATGGTCGAACTGAAGTCGCCTGCCGAGGTGAACGCCATGGGAGTGACGGGGGCGTTCATCGCAGATCTCCTCGACGACCTCGCCGGACGCGCCGACGTCGGGGTCAACCTCCTCGAGCTCGAGGAACGCGCGCGGAAGCTCGTCAACGACCGCGGTGCACAGTCCTGCTACTGGGACTACTCGCCGTCCTTCGGCCGCGGACCGTTCCGCAATGTGATCTGCCTGTCGGTGAACGACGCTGTCCTGCACGGACTCCCGCACGATTACGTCCTCGCCGACGGAGACCTGCTCTCGATGGACATCGCCGTCGCCATCGACGGCTGGGTGGCCGACTCCGCGCGCAGCGTCATCGTCGGCACCCCACGGCCCGACGATCAGCGACTCGTCGCGGCCACCGAAGAAGCACTGGGCGCAGCCATCGACGCCGCTCGTCCGGGCGGTCGGCTCGGCGACATCTCGGCCGCGATCGGAGCGGTCGCCGCCGCACACGGGTATCGGGTCAACACCGAGTTCGGCGGACACGGACTGGGCCGCACCATGCACGAGGATCCCCACGTCGCCAACGTGGGCCGGGCCGGACGCGGCATGAAACTCCGCCCCGGCCTGACCCTCGCACTCGAACCGTGGTTCACGCTCGGTTCCGAGCGCATCAAGTTCGACGCCGACGGGTGGACCATCCGGTCGTTCGACGGCTCGCGCGGCGCGCACAGCGAACACACGATCGCCGTCACCGACGGCGAGGCGATGGTCCTCACGGCGCACGGGGGCGGGTAGTCGCGGTCACCAGGTGGCTTCGACACGGCGCCTCGACCTCGACGCGCTCCTTCGTCGCTTGCTCGGCCCGGCGGCTTCGCTCGGAGCCGGCTCAACCAGCAGGGGGTCGCCGACTCCTCCAGCGGAGGTCACCAGCAGGGTGCACCCTACAATCGGGCGCATGCCATCCGCCGGGTCCGAGCCACCCATCGCCGACGGTGCGACCCTCCGGGTGGAAGTCCTGAGCGTCGTCTTCCAGATCCGCGTACCCGAGACCCGGAACACGCCGGACACCGACGACCCGTCGTTGTGCGTCCTGTTGTCGCGGTCCGCCGACGGCGTGTGGACACTTCCCGGCGGCGGGGTCGGCGCCGAGGAGACGTTGTCGGCGAGCGCACGCCGGCTCGTCGCGGACGCGCTCGACGTCCGTGAGATCGCGCATCTGGAACAACTGTCGGTCTTCTCCGACCCGCACCGGGTGCCCACGGTCCGCACCATCGCGTCGACCTACATGGGCCTCGTGCCCTCCGACGCCGAGGCGACACCCCCCGACGCCGCGGGCTGGTTCGCCGTCGACGGATTACCGCCCCTGGCCTTCGATCACGCCGGGATCGTCGAGGCCGCCCGGCATCGACTCGCGGCCAAACTCTCCTACACGAACATCGCGTTCGCGCTGGCCCCCGCCCGTTTCCCGATGTCGGCGCTGTCGGAGATCTACTGCGCCGCACTGGGTTATCCCGTGGACACGACCAACCTGCTCCGCATCCTGAGCCGGCGCGCGGTGGTGGTCGCCACCGGGACCGTCGGCAAGACCGGCCGTAACGGGGGTCGCCCGCCGGCGCTCTACGCCTTCGCGGAGAAGGAGTTGCGCGTCACGGATGAGTTCGCGACGCTGCGCCCACCGATGTGAACACGCCCGCCGGCAGCTCGTCGGACTCGAGATCTCCGACGCCCAGATCGGCTGTCCGCGAGGACAACACGCAGACGAGGTACACCACGGCGAACGCGAACGGGGCGCAGATGAGCAGCGTCCACGGCTCGCTCGAGCCGGACCGCGTCGCGCCGTCGAGCCACAGCTCCGGCGCGACCCGGTAGACGGCGTCGACCGGCAGCGCGGTCGGATCGTCGTCGAACCGCAGGCCCGCGACCCACATCCCGACCGACGCCGCAAGCGCCGAACCTGCCACCGTCGCGAGGGCGGGCCACACGAATCCGGCGACCCCGCGCCACGTCCGGGCCGCAAACCACACGACGATGGCGGTGACCGCGCCGTAGGCGAACATCGTCAGGGCGAAGGCGCCCACGCCGGCGAAGTCGGCGGGGATGTCCTCGCGACGCAGACCCTCGAACACGACGCCGGTGGTCGGCGGGGTGAGGAGCGCCCAGACCACCCCGGCGACCACGCCGATCAGGGCCACGCCGACGGCGACCGCGGCCAGTCGCGAGACCGTGCGGACCGGCGGTTTCACCGGCGACCCAGCTCCGACGAGTCAACCGTCCCGTGCCTCGAGCAGCGGGCATCCCATCCGTCGGGCCGCACCTGGACCACCATCCGGCGACCGCACTGCCCACAGAAGCGAGGGGGTTCGAGACCCAACCGGGCGGCCGGCGGCACGGCGTCGGGAGCCTGCAGTTCCAGTTCGAGTCCGGTGAACACACCGAACCGGCACGGCTCGGCGAGAGGACCCGGGACGGTGTCGATCATGAGAACACGCTACCCATCGCTGCGACGAACCCGTCAGATCGTGTCGTTCAACGACTTGATCGGCATGGACAGATCACTGAGCAGATCGAGGTCGTCCTCGGCGGGCCGGCCGAGGGTCGTCAGGTAGTTGCCGACGATGACGGCGTTGATGCCGCCGAGGATGCCCTGTTTGGCCCCCAGGTCGCCGAGCGTGATCTCACGACCGCCCGCGAAGCGCAGGATGGTGCGCGGCAGCGCCAGACGGAAGGCGGCCACCGACTTGAGGGCCTCCGCGGCGGGGAGCACGTCGAGATCGCCGAACGGGGTGCCAGGCCTAGGGTTCAGAAAGTTCAGCGGCACCTCGTCGGGCTCGAGCGTCGCCAGTTCGGCGGCGAACTCGGCCCGTTGCTCCAGGGACTCACCCATACCGAGGATGCCGCCGCAGCAGACCTCCATGCCCGCCTCCCGGACCATGCGCAGGGTGTCCCAGCGCTCCTCCCACGTGTGGGTCGTCACCACGTTCGGGAAGTGGCTGCGCGCGGTCTCGAGATTGTGGTTGTAACGGTGCACGCCCATGTCGCGGAGCTGGTCGACCTGCTCCTGGGTGAGCATGCCCAGGCTGCACGCGATCTGGATGTCGACCTCGTTGCGGATGGCCTCGATTCCCGCCGCGACCTGACTGAGCAGCCGCTTGTCGGGACCGCGGACCGCCGCGACGATGCAGAACTCGGTCGCACCGGTCTTCGCGGTCTGCTTGGCCGCCTCGACGAGGGAGGGGATGTCGATCCACGCACTTCGTACCGGCGAGGCGAAAAGTCCGGACTGGGAACAGAAATGGCAGTCTTCCGGGCACCCGCCGGTCTTCAGCGAGATGATGCCCTCGACCTCGACCTCGGGCCCGCACCAGCGCATCCGCACATCGTGGGCGAGCTGGAGCAGTTCGGTCAGCCGGTCGTCGGGCAACCGCAGAACCCGGAGAACCTGCTCCTGATCGAGCGGCTCGCCGCGGTCGAGCACCTGGTCACGGGCGATTGCGAGGATGTCGTCCGACGCCGGTGCCGAGGTGGCGGCGTCGACTGTTGCCTGGGTCACTGGTGATACTCCTTGGATGATTGTTCCGCTGCGGGAACGTGTTACGGCGTCCGGACGAGCTGTTCCGGATGGCTGGGAGAAAGGGTCGCGAGCCACTCGTCGTCGAACCACGACGCTGCGTGGCGGCGGAACTCGTCGGGTTCGAGGTGCGCGGCGCCGGCGGGCAGGACCCCGACGACCGGCACGCCGGTCACCCGCGGCAGGTCGGTGCGGTTGCACCGCATCGCGAGGTCGGGATCGTCTGGCCACCAACCGATCACGAGTCCGGCGGGACGCAGACCGCGCGCCCGCACCGCGTTCACGGTGAGCTCGGCGTGATTGAGCGCGCCCAGCCCCGGCGCCACCACGACCACCACACCGTCGACGGTATCGGGAACGAGGGTCGCCGCGGCGATGTCGAGGATCGTGGCCGACTCCCCCAGCCGCACCAGCACTCCGCCGGCGCCCTCGACGAGGGTCAGGTCGTGTGACGCGGCCAGATCGTCCACGGCGCGGACGATCGCCGCCGGATCGGCCAATCGCATCCCGGCACGGCGCGCGGCGGTGTCGGGCGCGAGGGGTTCCGGGTAGCGAAACAACTCGACCGCGGTGACGTCGCCCGCCAGGCGTTGCACCTCGGCGAGGTCGCCGGGTTCGTCGGGACCGACGCCGGTTTGTACCGGTTTGCATACGGCGACGCGCCCTTCGTGGCTCGTCGCTATCGCTCCTCGCACCTCAGGGAGCAGAGGATGGGCAGACGCTTGCGCTCCTCGCACCTCAGGGAGCAGAGGATGGGCAGACGCTTGCGCTCCTCGCACCTCAGGGAGCAGAGGATGGGCAGACGCTTGCGCTCCTCGCACCTCAGGGAGCAGAGGATGGGCAGACGCTTGCGCTCCTCGCACCTCAGGGAGCAGAGGGTGGGCAGACGTTAACGCTCCTCGCACCTCAGGGAGCAGGGGGTCGGCCACCTCAGGGAGCAGAGGATCGGCCACCTCAGGGAGCAGGCAGGCAGCGGCGAGTGCCGCGGTCACGACGGTCTTCCCGACGTCGGTCGAGGTCCCGGTGACGGCGAGGACCCTGCCGCGGCGTGCGGCGATCACCGCGCACCGACTTCGCGCAGCGCGGCGTCGACGACGGCGGCCACGTGGTCGAGGGCAGCGGCATCGAGGTCGGCGCGCACCGTGATCCGCAGCCTCGAAGTCCCGACCGGGACCGAGGGCGGACGGAAACACCCGACGAGGACGCCACGGTCCCGGCACGCGGCAGCAGCCGCCACCGCGCGTTGCGGATCCCCGACGACGATCGCGATGACCGCCGCGGCGGGCTCTTCTACGCCACACGCGAGCGCCAGGCGACGGGCGTTGTCGCGCAGTCGGTCCGGCAACCCGGGTTGCGCCCGCAGGATCGTCAGGGCGGCATGCGCGGCGCCGACCGCGGCCGGGTTCAGGCCGGTGTCGAAGATGAAGGTGCGGGCGCAGTCGATGAGGTGCGAGCGCAGCAGCTCCGACCCGAGGACCACACCGCCCTGCGCGCCGAGCGATTTCGACAGCACGGTCGTGACGACGAGATCGGGAGCACCCGAAAGTCCCTGTTCGGCGACGAGTCCGCGACCACCCGGACCACGCACCCCGAGAGCGTGGGCCTCGTCCACGAGCAGGACGGCCCCGTGCGCGCGTGCCGCGGCATACAGATCCGCGACCGGCGCCGGTTCACCGTCGATGCTGTACACCGAATCGGTGACGACGAGCGCCCGGGCCTCGGTACGTTCGGCGAGGGCCCGCCGGACCGCCTCGTGATCGCCGCGGTCGACGACCACCACCCGGGCACGCGACAACCGGCAACCGTCGATCAGCGACGCATGGGTGCCGGTGTCGCTGACGATCAGGTCGCCGCGCGTCGCCAGCGCGGTGATCGCACCGACATTCGCCAGGTAGCCGGACGAGAAGACGAGTGCCGCATCGAATCCGAGGAAGTCGGCGAGATCGTGCTCGAGATCGATGTGTGCCAGGGTGGTGCCGACGACGAGGCGCGACGCCGTCGAGCCACCTCCCCACCGTTCCGCGGCGGCCCGCGCACCGGCGATCACCGCGGGGTGGGTCGACAACCCGAGGTAGTCGTTGGAACCGAGGTTGATCTCGTCGCCGGCCGCCCTGCGGACGTGTGGGCTGCGATGCAGGCCGGCCTCGGCGCGCGCACGGGCGGCGCCGGCCAGCCACGCCAGACCGATCTCTCCCCCGCCGCTGACCCGCGCATCGCCGTCGACCCTCGAATCCCGCTGCACCTGAATCGAAGTCATGACCGCACCACCGCCGGCTCGCGATCGCCGACCGTGGCGTGCACGGCAGCGGACACTCCGCGCACGATCACCCCGATGTCCTCGGGTGTGCAGATGAACGGCGGCATCGTGTAGACGAGATTGCGGAACGGCCGCAGCCATGCCCCGGCCTCGACGGCCGCGTCGGTGGCCGCCACCATGTCGACCGGGCGATCGAGTTCGACGACGCCGATCGCGCCGAGGACCCGCACATCGACGACACCGTGGCGATCACGCAGCGGTTCGAGTCCGTCGCGGAGCCCCCGCTCGATCGCCGAGACCCGCTCGGCCCACGGCGTTTCCAGCAGCAGTTCGATCGCTGCGACGGCCACCGCGCAGGCCATCGGGTTGGCCATGAAGGTCGGGCCGTGCGCGAGTCCGCCCGCCTCCCCCGCACTGATCACCTGAGCGATCTCGGACGTGCACAGGGTCGCGGCGAGCGTGAGGTAGCCACCGGTGAGCGCCTTGCCGACACACATGATGTCGGGCGCGACGCCGGCGCCCGGCGCCGCGTCGGCCCCCGGGGCGGCGTCGGCCGCGAACAACGTTCCGGTACGGCCGAATCCGGTCGCGATCTCGTCGAAGATCAGCAGGACGTCGTGGCGGTCACAGATCTCCCGGAGCGCACGCAGATATGCCGCGTCGTGGAATCGCATGCCGCCCGCACCCTGGACCACGGGTTCGACGATGACCGCGGCGAGCTCGTCGCGGTGCGCGCGCACGGTGCGCTCGAACTCGGCCACGTACTCGGGCCGGAACTCGGCCGGCGGGGCGTCGACGAAGATCTGTTGTGCGAGAACACCCTTCCACATCGCGTGCATGCCGCCGTCGGGATCGCAAACGCTCATCGGGGTGAAGGTGTCGCCGTGGTAGCCGCCACGCCAGGTGAGCAGACGCGTGCGGCTGGACCGACCGCGGCTGCGCCAATACTGCAGCGCCATCTTGACCGCCACCTCGACCGACACCGACCCCGAGTCGCAGAAGAACACCTTCTCCAGGCCGGCCGGGGTGATCTCGACGAGGAGCTGCGCCAGCCGGGCGGCCGGTTCGTGGGTCAGGCCGCCGAACATGACGTGCGACATCCGACCGAGCTGAGCGGCCGCGGCGGCGTCGAGTCGGGGGTGTCCATAACCGTGGATCGCCGCCCACCAGGAGCTCATCCCGTCGACCACCGATCGGCCGTCCGCGAGTTCGAGGCGGACACCCGAGGCCGAGGCCACGACCAACGGCCGGGTGGCCGCCGGCAGCGCACCGTAGGGGTGCCAGATGTGGTCGGCATCGATGCGACTGATCGCGTCGTGATCCATGAGGCACCTCCCGGCCTGTCGTTAGGCAGTCCTGAACACCGTCCAGGGTCCTGAACACCGTACAGGGAGTCCTGAACGCTGTACAGGCCCGGGGTTCGATGCCCACTGCCGGGTCATTACGCTGACGCGGGTGAGCAACAGTCGCACCGACGTTCTGCGCGCCGCCCGCGACATCCTGGGCGAGCACAGCCTGGCCGACCTGTCGATGCGACGCCTCGCCACCGAACTCGGCGTCCGTCCCAACGCGCTGTACTGGCACTTTCCCAACAAGCAGACCTTGCTGGCCGCACTCGCCGACGACATCCTCGGCGCGGTCGCCATCCCCGACACCTCGCTGGCCTGGGACGAGCGCCTCGATCTGCTCGCGACCGACATGCGCAGTGCGCTCCTCGGAGTGCCCGACAGTGCCGAGGTCGTGTCGTCGAGCTGGGCGAGCGGCCTGTCGTCGAAGGCCATCACCGCCGACATCATCGCGGCCGGCACGGCCGGCGGTCTGTCCGTCCGCGACGCCGAGGCGGTCAGCACCGCACTGTGTCAGCTGGTCATCGGGCTCACCATCGAGGAACAGACGCGCGCGCAGATGGAGCGTCTGGGTGTCACCGGGCCGTCGGGTCGCGACTTCGCGGGCGAGTTCCGCGACGGGCTGGCCATCATCCTCGACGGAGCCCGGACGCGCCGCTCGCGGTGAACCCCGCGTGGCCCCGCAGACCGGTGCGCGAGTGTCGCGGTCGTCCGAATCGGTGTTTCACAGCTTCGACGAGTACATTGCTAGCCGGTCATCCCGGCCCCGAGACCGATCTGTCCCCCACCGGAAAGAACACGCCCTGTGGCATCGACGACGCGAGTAGTGGCGCCGGAGTCGTCCCCCTCGACGCCGACAACGCCCGCATACCGCACCGACCTCGACGGCTTGCGCGGTATCGCCATCGCCCTCGTCGCCTGCTTTCACGTGTGGTTCGGCAAGGTCTCCGGCGGCGTCGACGTCTTCCTCACCCTCTCGGGATACTTCTTCGTCGGGTCGCTGCTGCGGCACGCGATCACGAGCCAGGCTCCACACGTCTCGTTCCGCGACACCCTCAACCCGTGGCCACGTCTCAAACGGCTCCTCAAACGGCTGCTACCGGCGCTGCTCACCGTCCTGATCGCGGTCACGGCGCTGACCCTGCTGATCCTCCCGCAGACCCGGTGGGCCAATGTCGGCCGCGAGGTCATCGCGAGCGCGCTGTACTACCAGAACTGGTATCTCGCGCAGAACTCCCAGGACTATCTCGCCGCGAGTTCGGCGAACAGCCCGCTGCAGCACATCTGGTCGATGTCGGTGCAGGGCCAGTTCTTCGTCCTGACCCTGCTCGTCGCCCTCGCGTTCGCGGCGTTGCTCAAGGTCGGTGCCCGCGTCGCCCGGCCGTTCGCCGACCCGCGGGTCATCAGGTTCCTCGTCGGCGGCGCTGTGTTGGTCGTCGCACTCGCGTCCTTCTACTGGGCGCACCGCGGCCTGGCGATCAACCAGCCGTACAACTACTACGACACGATCTCCCGTCTGTGGGAACCGCTGGCCGGCGGCCTGCTCGCGATCTGGTTGCCGTCCCTGCGAATCCCCAACTGGCTGCGCAACATCGCGACCGTCATCGCGCTCGGGCTGATCGTCAGCTGCGGGTTCTGGATCGACGGTGTCAACGCCTACCCCGGTCCGATGGCGCTGGTGCCGGTCGGCGCGACGCTGCTTATCATCTGGGCGGGCGCGACGGCGTTGCAGAAGCCACCTCGGGGGTCCCATGCCGCGGCCACCGAGATGCCCGTCACGAACCGCTGGCTCGCGAGCAGGTGGCCGGTCTGGCTCGGGACCATCGCGTATTCGCTGTACCTGTGGCACTGGCCGCTGCTGATCTTCTACCTGACCTGGCGCGACAAGAACCATGCCAACTTCGTCGAGGGCGTGCTCATCCTCGCGGCGTCGGTCGGGCTCGCGTGGCTCACCAAGCGCTACATCGAGGACCCGCTGCGCGGCGGCGATCGTTCGGCGCTGAGCCGCGGCCGCCGCGACGGACGGTCGCGGTGGCTGTCGTACACGTCGGTCGTCACCTCGATCCTCGTGGTGGCGACGCTCGTCACCGGCGTCGGCATCACCGTGTGGGAGCGGCACGTCGCGAACATCGTCGTCGACACCAAGAACCTCGACCCGAGGTCGTACCCGGGGGCCCGAGCACTGCTCGACGGCTGGCCGGTGCCCGCCCTCGACCCACAACCGTCGGCGCTGGAGGTCATCAAAGACTTCCCCGAGACCTCCACCGACGGGTACATGAGCGACTTCACCGACAACGAGATCCACGTCGGCACCTACGGCGATCCGACCGCGACGCGCACCATCGCGCTCGCCGGCGGATCGCATGCCGAGATGTGGATCTCGGCGCTGGACACCCTCGGCAAGCGCAACGGTTTCAAGGTGAAGACCTACCTCAAGATGGGGTGCCCGCTGTCGACGAACCGGGTACCCAAACAGCGCGGCGTGCCCTACCCGGAGTGCTACGACTGGGGACAGCGCGTCATCGACCGCGTCATCGCGGACAAGCCGGACGCGGTGCTGACGAATTCGACGCGACCGCGGGACTACGAACCCGGCGACTGGGTGCCACCGGACTACGTGCCCATCTTCGACCGTTTCCTCGACGCCGGAGTGCCGGTGTTCGGCATGCGGGACACCCCGTGGCCGAAGAACGCGAAGGGCACCATCGACACCCCGATCTGCCTCGCCGACGGCGGCGACGCCGAGAGTTGCGGGTCGCGCCGCAGTGCTGTCCTCTCACCCGAGGACCCGGCGGCGGAGTTGGCCGCCACGCGACCCGACTTCCACCGCCTCGACATGTCCGACGGCATCTGCGACGCCGAGCGGTGCCCGGCGATCGTCGGCAACATCACCGTCTACAAAGACCCGCACCACTTGAGTGCGACCTATGTCCGCAGCCTCACCGACGAGCTGGGGCGCCAGATGGAGGCCGAACTGCCGTGGGCCGGTCCCGCGGTGCCGTGACGGTCGGCGGAAGTCGCGGGCTTCCTCCGGAAGCGGCGGGTGGGGCAGCCCACATCTGACCCGACCGGCCGCGTCCTGAGATGACCGTCCGCGGCAACGCGACTAGGGTCGACCCATGACGTCGTCGAAGGCGGGTAAGACCGGACCGCCGGCCCCCGGTGAACAGCCGGGTGATCCCGACTCCACTCCCGATTCAGATTCCACTGCCGATCCCGGCTCCCCCTCGGAGCCCCGCGCACCGGAGTCCGACACCACCTCGACGACGGCAGCACCTCCGAGCGGCGGCAAGACCATCGCCGACCCCGTACCGATGCCGTCCGACCCGATCCAGGCCGAGGCGCTGGTCCAACCGGAACCGGCCCCGATCCCGGTGTGGCCGGGTACTCCATACCCCCTCGGCGCCACCTATGACGGTGTGGGAACGAATTTCTCGTTGTTCTCCGAGGTGGCCGAAGCCGTCGAACTGTGCCTGATCGACCGCGAGGGCCACGAGCGTCGGATCCGGCTCGAAGAGGTCGACGGTTACTGCTGGCACTGCTACCTGCCCAACGTCGGCCCCGGCCAGTTCTACGGCTTCCGCGTCTACGGGCCGTACGACCCGTCGCAGGGATTGCGTTGCGACCCGAGCAAACTCCTGCTCGATCCGTACGGCAAGGCCTTCCACGGCGACTTCGACGGCGACGCATCGCTGTTCTCCTACCCGCTCCCGACGCCGCCCGAGGACACCGACGAATCGGCGGTCGACGACGACGCATCCGCAACCCCCGAGACCGGGGACGCCGACACCGGGACCGGCGGTGGCGGGACCGACGAGGGTGCGGTCGACGATGCCGACGAGCCGTCCGCCGAGGCGGGCGACGCGGCCGATCCCGCCGAGGTGGCAGGCGAGTCCGACGGCGATGCCGCGCCCGCGGAGCACGAGGACATCCCCGATCCCGAGCCGGTCAATCCGATGCCGCAGTTGGACTCACTCGGGCACACCATGGTCTCGGTGGTGATCAACCCCTACTTCGACTGGCAGAACGACCGGTCGCCCAATCGTCCGTACCACCAGACGGTCATCTACGAGGCGCACGTCAAGGGCATGACCGCGACCCATCCCGACATCCCCGAGTACCTGCGCGGCACGTACGCGGGGCTGTGCCATCCGGTGATCATCGATCACCTCAAGGAGTTGGGCATCACCGCCATCGAACTGATGCCCGTGCACCAGTTCATGCAGGACTTCGTCCTGCGCGATCAGGGTCTCCGAAACTACTGGGGCTACAACACCTTCGGATTCCTGGCACCGCACATCGAGTACTCGTCGAACCCCGACCAGCCGGCCAGCGCGGTGACCGAGTTCAAGGCGATGGTGCGTGAGTTCCACAACGCCGGCATCGAGGTCATCCTCGACGTCGTCTACAACCACACCGCCGAGGGCAACCACCTCGGACCCACCGTGTCGTTCCGGGGCATCGACAACGCCGCCTACTACCGGCTCGTCGACGGCGATCCCGAGATGTACATGGACTACACCGGAACCGGCAACAGCCTCAACGGTCGTCATCCGCACACGCTGCAGCTCATCATGGATTCGCTGCGGTACTGGATCCTCGAGATGCACGTGGACGGCTTCCGTTTCGACCTCGCGTCCACGCTGGCCCGCGAACTGCACGACGTCGATCGACTGTCTGCGTTCTTCGATCTGGTGCAGCAGGACCCGGTGGTCAGTCAGGTGAAACTGATCGCCGAGCCCTGGGACATCGGCGAGGGTGGTTACCAAGTGGGCAACTTCCCGCCGCTCTGGACCGAATGGAACGGCAAGTACCGCGACACCGTCCGCGACTACTGGCGCGGCGAGCCGTCCACCCTGGGCGAGTTCGCCTCCCGGCTCACCGGATCGTCGGATCTGTACGAGGCGACCGGCCGACGGCCGCTCGCGAGCATCAACTTCGTCATCGCGCACGACGGTTTCACGCTGCGGGACCTGGTGTCCTACAACGAGAAGCACAACATGGCCAACGGTGAGGACAACCGAGACGGCGAGAGCCACAACCGGTCGTGGAACTGCGGAGTCGAGGGACCCACCGACGATCCCGAGATCAACGCCCTCCGCGCGCGGCAGCAGCGGAACATCCTGGCGACGCTGTTCCTGTCGCAGGGGACGCCGATGCTGGCGCACGGCGACGAGATCGGGCGTACCCAACAGGGCAACAACAACGTCTACTGCCAGGACTCCGAGTTGTCCTGGATGGACTGGACTCTCGCCGAGGAGAACGCCGACCTGCTGGAGTTCACCCGCAAGGCCATCGCACTGCGCACCCGGCATCCGGTCTTCCGGCGACGAAAGTTCTTCGGCGGGAAGCCGATCCGGTGGGGCGACCAGGCACTCGACATCGCCTGGCTCACGCCGGCCGGCCAGGAGATGACCGCCGAGGACTGGGACAGCGGGTTCGGCAAGAGCCTCGCCGTGTTCCTCAACGGAAACGGACTGGGCGAGAAGGACGAACGTGGCGAACTGGTCGTCGACGACTCCTTCTTCATCTGCTTCAACGCCCACTACGAGGACCTGGACTTCACGCTCCCGCCGACGTGGTACGGCAACGAGTGGGTCGGCGAACTGGACACGACGCATCCCGTGGGGGACAGCGAGCTGACGGCCTCCGCCGGCGAGTCGGTGACCGTTGGTGCCCGCTCCGTCCTGGTCCTGCGAAAGACCTCGTGACTCCCATGTGCAATCGTCCGACCCCGCGCGCGACGTACCGGCTCCAACTACACGGCGACTTCGGATTCGCCGATGCCACAGCACAGCTCGACCACCTCGTCGAGTTGGGGATCAGCCACGTCTACCTCTCCCCGATCGGTACGGCGTCGGCCGGGTCGACGCACGGCTACGACTGGTTGCCGCCGCCGGCGGTCTCCGCCGTGCTGGGCGGGATCGACGGGCTGCGGGAACTGCGTTCCGCCGCGGCCGAACGCGGACTGGGTCTGATCATCGACATCGTCCCGAACCACACCGGGGTCGCCGATGCACTCGCCAACCCGTGGTTCGCCGACCTGCTCCGACACGGGCCCGCATCGGCGTACGCGCACTATTTCGACGCCGACTTCAGCGACGACAACGGTGCCGACGGAAAGCTGGCCCTGCCGATCGTCGCCGCCGATGGGGACCTGAGCCCGCTCGAGATCGACGAGCACGGGAATCTGCGGTACTACGATCACGCGTTCCCGATCGCCCCCGGCACCGCGGGAGACATTCGGCCCGCTCGCTCCGCTCCCGGCGCCGGGGACACTCGGCCCGCTCGCTCCGCTCCCGGCGCCGGGGACACTCGGCCCGCTCGCTCCGCTCCCGGCGCCGGCGGCACACCGGGTGAGATCCACTCCCGCCAGCACTATCGGCTCGTGCCGTGGAACAGCGGCCTGATCGGCTACCGGCGGTTCTTCACGGTCAACGAACTCGCCGGTCTGCGCCAGGAGGACCCGGAGGTCTACGACGCGACGCACCAGTGGCTGCGTGAGCTGCTCGACGCCGACCTCATCGATGGTGTGCGCGTGGATCATCCGGACGGTCTGTGGGACCCCCAGGACTATCTGCGCCGGCTGCGCGCGGACGTCGGGGACGATCGTCTCCTGTACATCGAGAAGATCCTGGCGCCGGACGAGCCCCTCGAACCGACCCTGCCGGTCGAGGGCACCACCGGGTACGACCACATGCGCGTGATCGATGCCGTGTTCGTGGCGCCGGCCGGCGTCGCCCAGCTCACCGAGCTACACGAACGGATCACCGGCGAGAGCGGTGACGCGCGGTGGGTGGAGGCCGCCGAGCACGATCGCAAACTCCGCACCGTGCGGGAGTCGTTCCCGGCGGAGCTCAGACGTCTCGTGCGCGCCGTCACCACGCGCGTCGAGGGATCACCGGCCGCGGATCCGGACGTGATCGCCACCGCCTGCGCCGAACTGATCGCCGCGCTCGGGGTCTACCGGGCGGACTACCCGTCGTTGCGTCCACGTCTGCTCGCCGTCGCCACCGGGATCGCCGAGGCGAAACCCGAACTGCGTGCCGCGATCGACCTCATCGTGCGGGAGACGGCGGTGCCCGGTGAGGCGACATCGAGGCTGGCGCAGACCTGCGGGGCGGTGACCGCGAAGAGCGTCGAGGACAGCTTGTTCTACCGGACGGCCCGGCTCGTCTCCGCCCAGGAGGTCGGTGGCGATCCCGCGAATCCCGTCATGTCGCTAGCCGATTTCCACGAGCACAACGCCGAGCGCGCCGCGCGGTGGCCGCTGGCCATGACGGCCACGTCGACGCACGACACCAAACGCGGTGAGGACGTGCGCGCGCGGATCGCGGTGCTCGCCCAGATCCCCGACCGCTGGTCCCAGCTCGCCGACAAGGTCTGGCGCGAGACCGACGTGCCGGATGACCTGACCGGTTATTTCCTGCTGCAGAACATCGTCGGGGTCTGGCCCACCGGCGCCCCGGTCACCGACGAGTTGCGGGGCCGGTTGATCGAGTACGCCCGGAAGGCGACTCGCGAGGCCGGTCTGCGCACCACGTGGACCGAGGTGAACGAGGAGTTCGAGACCGCAGTCGAGACCTGGATCGGCCAGGTCACCAGCGGGGACGTCGCATCCTCGGTCGCCGAACTCGTCGACCGCATCGGACCGGCGTGGGAGCAGGAAGCGCTGGCGCGCAAGGCGATCGCGATCCTCGGGCCCGGGGTCCCCGACGTCTATCAGGGCACCGAGTGGTGGGAGGACTCCCTCGTCGATCCCGACAATCGACGACCGGTCGACTTCGGCCGGCCGACCGAGCACCCGAAGACCCGACTCGTCCAGGAGGCTCTACGTGCCCGGGCCGCGCATCCCGATGCGTTCGGCGTTGCGGGCACCTATCAACGGCTGACCGCCGACGGTCCGGCCGCCGACCACACCATCGCGTTCGTGCGCGGCACCGGCGACACCCCCTCGGTCGTCGTGGTGACCGCCCGGTTCACCCACAGCCTCGACCACGATGCCGCGGCCGCGACGTCGATCACCCTGCCGCCGGGCTTCCGGTGGCGCGACGACCGAACGGGATCGGTGTACGAGGGATCGGTCGACCTCGCCTCGGCCCGTGGCGAACACCCCGTGGCGATACTCGTCCGAACGTGACGCCCACCCACCACTGACGACGAACGCGCCCCCGGAATCGGTGGCGCGCTCGTCCATTGCCGGTGAGTGTGTCAGCCCGGTTCAGCCGCCCGGCGCGGGCTGCGGTGCCGGCGACGGCTGGGGTGCCGGCGCACCTCCGGCGCCGGGCAGCGACTGCGACGGATCGATCTGACCGCTGGGGCTCCCCGGCGGACCGTCGACCTCGGACACCAGCCACTTGCCGTCTTCCTTGCTGAGGTCCAAGCGGAAGACCATCAGGCTGGTACCGCCGCTGGGCAACTTGACGCTGCGGCCGGTCACCTCCGCCATCACCACGGTCTTGGCGGTGTCGGCATCGACGGTCTCGACGGCGACCACGCTGATCGTCGAGGACACCTCGATGTTCAGGGACTCCACATTGGCCTCGGTGTCGGCCCGTTCCTGCTCGAGGCGGTTGCGCAACTCCCCCGTCGACAGCGGACCCAGCAGTTCCTTCGAGTTGCCCGCGTTGTCGGCGTTGAGCGTCGTCACGAGCTTGGTGACGAAGTCGGCCGAGGCCGTCTTGGAATCGGCGAACGCGTCGGCCTCCTGCTGGAGGTCGTAGGCGCGCCAGCCGAAGAACGCCACCAGCGCGATGAGGGCAACCGCGACGATGGCGGCGAGAACCTTCTTGATCCCGCCGCCGGTGACCGTGAACGAGATCTCGCGGCGATCCGAACCCGCCTTCGATGATGCTGCCGGCGACGGGGCACCCGCGGCACCGGAGGCGTCGGCACCGTCGGTCTCGGACGTGCTCGCCGCCGTGCCGGTTCCGCTCCGTCGAGCCGACTTCCCCCGCGGCGTCGCCGCGGTCCCGGCGTCGTTCGTGTCCTCCGCGCTCGTCGCCCCATCGGTGTGATCGGCTGCGACATCCCCGCTCTCGGGCGACGTGCTGTCGGCCTTCTCGTCCGTCGGATTCACGTCGGTATCAGTACGATCTGGGTCATTCCGGTCAGTCATCTACAGGTCACACAACTTGTCTGTCGTCGTCGAGTGGCCGTCAGTCGTCGAGCGGCCCATCACTTGTCGAGCGGAACGGTACGGGCGTTCGGGTCGTAACCCGGCGGCGGTCCCGCGGTGTCGTCGCCCGGTGGCCGCGGCGCATTGGCCGAGCCACGGATCTGCTGACGCGGATCCTCGGTCACACAGTACAGATTGGTCGGGATGGTCAGCTCGAGGATCTGCGTCGGCCGCCGCGGCGTCACCGGGTAGTTGCAGCTCGGACGCGGGTACACCGACCCGAAGGCCCACCACGCACCGTCGTGGAACATGGTGAGGCTCTTGACACTGGCATCGCGGATCGCGGGGAACAGCGTCGCGAGCGCCGGCGCCCGCAACGCACCCTGCTCGGCGATGTCGACGAATTGCTTCGTCACATCGGTGATCGGATCCGTCAACTGGTTGATCGACCCGGCCAGGCTCGTGAACTGCGAGGGACCCCGGTCGAGGAGCTCACGGAGTTCCTGGTCGGAGGCAGCCGCCGAGTTGACCAGCGAGCTCAACCCCGCCACCGTCGTGCCGAGGTCGGGCTGGATCTGTGCCGTGGTCTTGAAGATGGTCCCCGCGTTCTGGATGAACTTGGTGGTCTCCGGCAGCGCGGTGTACAGCTTCGCGAAGATCGTGCCACCGGAGTCGAAGATGACGGACAGGTCGTTCGTGCCGTCCTCGTCGTAGAGAGCGATCTTCAGATTGTCCACGGCGGAACGGAGTTTCGCCGGATCGATCTGGTTGATAAGTTCCAGCGAGGACTCGAGCAGTTGCGAGAACGGCACGGTGACCTCGGTCTGGTCGGCCCGGATGACGTCCCCGTCCTCCAGGTAGGGACCGTCGGACGTGTCCGGCTGGAAATCGACGTACTGCTCGCCCGCAGCCGACAGACCCAGTGCCGCAACGGTGGTGTCGCGGTTGATCTTGTACCGGTCCTCGACCGTGACGACGACCTCCACCGAATCCGGTTGCACCCGAACGGTGTCGACGTCGCCGATGCGCGCGCCGCGCAGTGTGACCCCGGACGTCTCCTGCAGACCGCCGGAGACCGGGAACTGGATGGTGAGCTTGTACTTGTCGGCGAACGGCTGCCACCGCAGGATGCCCAGGGCGAGATAGCTGAGTCCGACGACCATGACCAGTACCAGGGCGATGTTGCCCACGAGTACCGAATTCCGGCGTAGGACACCGAATATGCCGCTCATCCGCAACACCCCCTCGTCCCCGTGATCCGCGCCAGCAGACGGGTCAGTGTCTGCTGAAACGCCGCCGAACCCTCGTCCACGTCCTGGATCTCGGGCAGTCTGCTCGCCGAGTCGAAGCCGACACCCGGGCTGAGCCAGTAGACCTTCGACGACACCGCCGCCGCGCTACCCGGTGTGGACTTGACCCACTTCGGCGTGAGCTCGTGCAGGTTGTCGGCCAGTGATCCGAGCGGACCCGCGGCCTGCCGGAGCCCGGCCAGCACCGTCGACAGATGGCCCAGCATCTCGACCAGGTTGTCCTGATCGCTGTCGAGGAAGTCGTTGGTGGCCGCGGTGACCTGCTGGGTCTTGTCCAGGGTGGTCAGGATCGTGGCGATCTGCCCGTTCAGCGACTCGAGCGCCGGACCCAATTTGTTGATCGACGCCATGATCTGCGCACGCCCGTCGGCGAGCTGACCGCTGAGCACCCGCGTGGCGGCCAGCGAGCGATCGACCGCCGCCGAACTCTGGTTCAGCTTCCGGATGCCGGTGGTCAGGCCCCGGATGGCGCCGTTGAGATCCGACGGGTTCGTCGCGACCGCGCTGCTCAGCTCGGTGAGGATGATCGTCAACGAGTTCAGCGAACCGCTGTCCACGACCCCGCTCATGCTGATCAGCAGATCCTCGACCGTCGCCGCGGCCGACGTCGGACCGGTGAGCGTGTCCCCGTCCACCATCAGACCGTCGCGCGCCTCGATCGGCGGCAGCAGGGCGACGAAGACGTCGCCCAGCGGTGTGGCCTGGCGGAGTTCGGCGCCGGTCCCGACCGGGAGCTTGGTCTTCTTGCTGACCTGCATGGTCACCACTGCGGTGTAGTCCTTGGCGACGAGGTCGGTGACCTGTCCGACATCGGTTCCGTTCAGCTTCACCTTCGCCTGCGCCGGCAGGTTGAGCGCGTTGGCGAAGTTCGCGGTGATCGTGATCGAGTCACCGATGCCGCCCGGTGCGGGCAGCGGGATCTGCTCCACCGTGAGACTCGGGAGGAGTCCGCAACCGGTGAGCCCCATGAGCGCCGCGAGCAGCACCGCCATGACTCCGCCTCGGCGGACCCGGCCGTGGGATCGCGCCGGGCGCCCGGGACCGTCCGAACGGCTCAGCGAATCCATTGTGGCCGTTCTCATTTCGTCAGCTCCAGCATCGCCGAGTAGATACCGAGGTCGGGACCGAAGTCCTTGAGCTTGCCCGTGCGGCAACCGTCCTTCTGCAGGTTGATCGCCTCACAGAACTCGGCGAGCAGCTCGTTGTCGAGGAGCGTCTTGTCGAGCAGCACCTGCGCGCGCCACGCACCCTGTTCGGCCGAGATCGAGTTGCTCAGATTCTGGAAGAGCAGCGGGCCGACGTCGACCGTCTCGACGACCTGCCGGGAGTAGTCCCCGAGGTTGGCGGTCAGCGCGGCGAGCCGGTCGAACGACACCGACATGGTGTTGGTGTTGTTCTGCAGGAACACGGTGGTGTTCTGCAGCGTCTGATTCAGGTTGGCCAGGGTGGCGAGCAGACCGGGCGCCTGGTCTCCCAGCAGCTGCGACACCTGGTTGACCGACTCGGAGAACGCCGTCATCTTCGGATAGTTCTGCACCAGGGTGGTGGTCAGACCCTCGATGGTCTCGAGGATGTCGACGAGGGCATCGCTGTTGCCCGCCACCACATCGGACGCCCCGCCGAGTTCGTCGAGCGCCGCCCGGATCTCCTCGCCGTTGCCGGAGGTGATGTCGATCATCTCCGCGAGCGGGCCGGGTCCTTCTCCCTCACCCTTGAGTGCCACCACCAGACCGTCGATGGCGTCGAACAGTTCGCCGACCGACACCGGGGCCTTCGTCTCCTTCAGCACCGACCCGTCCTCGAGCTTCGGCCCGCCGTCGTAGGCGGGTGACAGCTCGACGTGGCGGGTGGTGACGATCGAGGTGTTGACGATCGCCGCCGTGGCGTCGGCCGGGACGGGGACGTCGCTGTCGATCGTCATGGTCACCTTGACGCGCTCGCCCTGCGGCTCCACCGCGGTGACCTGACCGACCGGCATGCCGAGGACCGCGACGTCGTTGCTGACGTAGAGCCCGGCGACGTTGTCGAAATAAGCAGTCACCTCGATCGCCTGGCCGACCGCCGCCTTCCAGCTCCCCGGGATCATCGAACAGCCGGAGAGCCCGAGGATGCCGAGCAGCGCGACCCCGACCAGCAGGATCGGGCGGCGGAGTCCGTGGGCGCGCATCGTCGTACCTGCCGTCGTGTCCGGGCTCATCGTTTCCGGGCTCAGCATCCGTCCACCACCCGGGCCAGGCACAGCCAGTTGTCGGGAAAGATGCCCCAGGGCAGATAGCCGTTCGCGTAGGGCCCGTCGCCGATGACGTTGTTGGTCAGGCGCGCGGTGACCGGGAGGATCTCCAGCAACTTGCGGAGGTTGTTGCGGTTCTTCTCCAGGCCCTGGGTGATCGTGTTCAGGTTCGCCATGATGGGCGCGAACTGGTTCGCGTTCTCGCCGGCCACCGCGGTCGCCTGCTCGGTGAGTTCGGCGATGCCGTCGAGCATCCGGGTGACCAGCTCTTCACGCGCCACGATCTTCTGGGTCAGGTCGCGTCCCTGACCCACGATCACGGCGAGCTGGGCCTGATTGTCGTTGACGATGTTGGTGATCGTCTTGGTGTCGGCGATCAATTGGTTGATCTGGTCCTTGCGATTGGTGATGACCTTCGACATCTGGGTGAGCGCCTCGAAGGTCGGCTCGGTGATCGCCGGTACGCCGGCGAGCTGCCGGTTGAGGGTGCGGATGCTCTCGGAGAGCGTCCGGTCGTCGATCCCGGTCAGGATCGGCGCGCCCGCCTCGATGGTGCGCTGGAGATCGTAGGGCACGGCGGTCTTCGCGATGTGCCCGTCGGGTGCATCCTCCGGCGAATCTCCCAGCGACACATCGATGTAGCGCTGACCCAGCAACGTCGACATCTTGATCTCGGCAGAACCGTTGGACGTCACCCGGACGTCGCTGTCGACCTTCATGGTGATGGCGACGTGCTGTCCGGCGAGTTCGGTGTCGGTGACCTCACCGACGTCGATACCGGCGACGCGGACCTTGTCCCCCGGCCGGATACCGCCGGCCTGGGCGAAGTCGCCGGTGAGGGTCTTCTTGCCCAGATGCGCGGTCGCGAGAGCGGTCACGCCGAGCAACAGGGCGACGATGACCACGGCGCCGATCACGCCGAACCACACGCGCCGGTTGTCACGGAAACTCCTGCGGAACCAGCTCATCGGCACACCACCGAGTGATTCGTGCCGCCGATCTTGTTGAAGATCCCGGGCGGTAGCAGGACGTCGCCGATCGCGACGTCGAGATCACATGCATAGATGTTCAAGTAAGCGCCCTCACCGAGCACGAGCGGGAAATGACCGAGGAAGATCGGCGCGTCGACCGCCATCCGATCGAGTTTGGCGCCATTGCTGATCAGGGTGTTGGTCGCGATCCGGCCGTCCGTCGCGGCGTCGGCGAGACTCTGTCGGCTCTCACTCAGCACGTCGGCGAATCCGCTTGCGGTGCGGCCGATGTCGGTCACCGCACTGCCGAACGCCGCGGAGTTCGAGTTGAGGTTGGCGATCAGCGCCGACATCGACTCGATGACGGTGCCCAGCTGACCGCCCTGGCGCGACAGGTCGCGCATGACCGCACTCAGGTTGTTGATGATCGCGCCGAGCACGACGTCCCGGTTTGCCGTGTCCTCCGCGAGGCGGCCGACCTCGGCGACCGTGTAGCTCAAGGACACCGAATTGCCCTGGAACGCCTGGATCAAGCCCTCGGACAGGGCGTTGACCTGTTCCGGGGTGAGGGTCTCGAAGACCGGCTGGAACCCGGCGAGCAATGTGGTGACGTCGAAGGAGTCCTCGGAGGGGAGCTCGAGCGTCGACCCCGGGTCGAGCGGCGTGCTCTCCCGATCCGCGACCAGCGTCAGGTTCAGATATCGCTGCCCGATGAGGTTCTGGTAGCGGACCGCCGCCCGGGTGTTGGTGTACACCTGCTGGTTGTCCTGCACCTCGAAGGTGACCCGGGCGCGGCCGTCGGCGAGTTCGATCCCGTCCACACGACCGACGCGGACTCCCGCCATGCGGACGTCGTCGCCCTCGGCCAGACCCGAGGCGTCACCGAAATAGGTGGTGTAGCTGTTGGTCGTCCCCGGCACCGAGCGCTCCAGCGTCGAGAAGATCACGTAGGTGACCAGCAACGCGGCGATCCCGAAGATGGTGAAACCGATCAGCGGTTTGCGGATCGATTCCGAAGCCGCGCTCATCGTCCTCCTCCTTGGCCGTCGCCACCCCGGCCCGGCTCGGCGGCGTTGCGCACCTCGAGCGTCTGGACCAGGGGGCCCAGCATGATCGTGTCCGCTGCCGACGGGGTACGGCGCAAGACGGTGCCGAGGGTCTTGTTGTCGGCATCGGTGGTGACATTGCCGACCGGCTTGTTCCGGCGCATCCCGTCGGACGGATAGATCGACAGCGGACCCGACATCGTCGGCCCCGTGCCCGTGCCCGGTCCCACGCAGCCGGGGCCGCGCAGTGTGCCGTAGGGGCCGCCGTCGTACACCGGGCAGTTCTGCCGGGTGTAGCGCTGGAAGGCGCCGAAGCTGACACCGATGTTGAGCTGCACGTGACCGTTGGTGCCGGTGAACACCGTCAGCACCCTCGCGGCCAGGTTGTTCAGTGCGATCACGCCCTGCGGCAGCGAGTTCGGCTCGAGGACGAGCGCACCCAGCATGCGGTTCAGATCGGTCACCAGACGCTGACCGCTGTCGCCATTGCGCGCGAACAGCAACTGGGTCTGATCGAGCAGGCCCTGACTCGCCGTCAACACCGCGGTCAGGTCACGCTGCTTCTCCGCGATGGTGATCGCCGGGATCACGCTGCGGCCCAGGGTGTCCAGCAGTTGCGGCGCCGACTGCGACAGTCCGGTGAGCGCGGCATCGAAGTTGTCGAAACCCGGGGGCGCGCCCGGTGGGAACTGGGCGTTGATCGAGTCGAAGTAGTTCTTCAGGACGGGGACGAACGACCCGAACACCGAGCCGCCGCCCTTCAGCGCGTCGGCGATCGTGCCGAGCACCTGCGCCAGTTCCTCCGGCGGCACCGCGTCGAGGATCCGCTTCAGCTCGTTCTGGGCGTCCTGCAGCTTGATCGTCTCGAGCGAGTCGTCGGCCGGGATCACATCGCCGGCGGACAACCGGTCGGCACCCACCTCGGCGGGCTGCACCAGCTCGACGGAGTTGACGCCGAACAGGTTCGACGGAACCGTGCGCGCGGTCACCGAGGCGGGAATGCCGTCGGCCTGCGCCGGCTCGATGTCGATGGCGACGTTCTTGATCAACCGGGACGCGTCGGCCTGTGCGGAGTCCTCGACGCTGATCGACTTGACCGTGCCGACGATCAGCCCGTTGTAGCGGACGTCGGCACCGGTGGACAGCCCGTCGCCCACATCGACGAGGTCGGCGGTCACGGCCACCGTCTTGCTGAACGTTCCCTGGTACCGCATGAACAGCAGCACGAAGATCACCAGCAGGACGAGCAGGAAGGCGACTCCGCGCAGCACGTATTGCAGCAGCGAGGGATTGCGCCCGTCGGTCGCGATGTTCACGGTCTCCCCCTCATCCCGATATCTTGATCCCGGGCGACGTGCCCCAGAACACGAGTGTCATGACCAGGTTCGCGAACACGATGACGATGATCGCGAGTCGGATGGCATGTCCGGCAGCAACTCCCACTCCTTCGGGACCACCTGAGGCGAAGTAGCCGTAGTAGCACTGGATGAACGTCGTCAGCAGAACGAAGACGATCACCTTGAAGAACGAGAACAACATGTCCCACGAGACGAGGAACTGGTTGAAGTAGTACAGGTACGTGCCCTCACCCTGACCGCTCTGCAGCATGAACATGAACTGGCAGGCGAGGTAGTTGGCGGCCAGCGACACCGAGTAGAGCGGGATGATCGCCAGGACGGCCGCGCACATCCGGGTGGTGACGAGATACGGCAGCGGCCGGATCGCGATCGCCTCGAGGGCGTCGATCTCCTCGGCGATGCGCATCGAGCCCAGCTGTGCGGTGAACCGGCAACCCGACTGGGCGGTGAACGCGGTCGCAGCGAGCAGCGGTGCGATCTCGCGGGTCGTCGCGAAGGCCGACAGGCCACCGGTCACCGGGGACATGCCGAGCAGGTTGAGGGCGGTGTAGCCCTCGATGCCCACGGTCGCGCCGCCCATGATGCCGAGGATCACCATGACGCCGACGGTGCCGCCACCGACGACGATGGCGCCGTTGCCCCACGCCACGTCGGCGAGCAGGCGCCACACCTCTTTGCTGTAGTGACGGAACGCCAGCGGCACCGCGGCGATCGAGCGGACCAGGAAGGTGATCAGATGGCCCATCGCGGCGAGCGCATCGCGCGGACCGCGGTACACCGCCTTGGCGGCCTCGAGCGGCCGCAGGGCCGGAGGTACATACCGTGACGCGGTCATCTCACACCACCCTCGACGGGAACAGGATCGCGAACAGTTGCGTGAGGATCACGTTCACCGTGAACAGCAGCAGGACCGAGTTGACGACAGCGGCGTTCACCGAGTCGGCCACACCCGCGGGCCCGCCCTTCGTCGAAAGGCCGCGATCGCAGGCGACGATGGCCACGATCGCGCCGAATACGACGGCTTTGGACAACGCGAACATGAGGTCGGCGGTGGTGGCGAAGGACGCGAAGGTGCCGGTGTAGCTACCCGGTGTGCCGCCCTGGAAGTAGACGTTGAAGACGTAGCCGGTGATGAACCCGACGAAGCAGACGAACCCGCAGAGCAGGAAGCTGACCACCATGGTCGCGAGCAGTCGCGGTGAGATGAGCCGTTCGATCGGGTTGACACCCATGACGCGCATGGCGTCGATCTCGTCGCGGATCGTGCGCGAGCCCAGGTCGGCGGCGATGGCCGAGCCGACCGCGCCGGCCAGGAGCAACGACGTGACCAGCGGGGCGCCCTGCCGGATCACGCCCAGGCCCGTCGCGGCGCCGGAGAACGAGGTCGCACCGACCTGACCGGCGATGTTGGACACCTGGATCGACACGATGACGCCGATCGGGATCGCGACCAGGAGCGTCGGGAAGACCGAGGTGCTGGCCATGAAGGCGCACTGTCGGACGAACTCGCCGAACGGGAACCGCCGCTTGAAGAGGTCGACGAGAGGGTCCGGAACACCTCGACGAACATGCCGAGCTGACGTCCGAAGGTGTCGAACGAGGCGACGATGTGGCCGTCGTACCACGACCGAACCGCCCCCGGCCTCTTGCGGCCCACCTCCTAGTCGTCCGAGGTGACTGCGTTAGTGCTCAATCCCTACCCTTGCGTCTCGGCTTACCCGTTCACCGGCCGTCAGGTCGCGATGGCGCGTGTCGTCGCCGACGCGCGTCCTCGTTTCCGCAGAACCCCTCCGCGTGCCCCCCGAGGGCAGAAGCGGCGCGGGTAACATACCCCATTCCCCTCGTCCGAATGTGTCCGGCCTCACACTAGCGCCCGACTGCACCTGTCCGGGGTCCGACATACCTTGCATGATGTGACGAATCCCCCGACCGCTGCCGCTGCTGCCCAGAGCACGATAACTTGGTCGGACGACCAGCGGGAACAAAACCTACCACTTCGTTCCAATGTGGAGCCCTTCCGATCACCGCGATCACTGGGCGAACTCCGGGTCTGGGCGCCGAACGCGCAGGTCGTCGACCTCGTGACGACGAGCGCGACCGGTTCGGCGCAGGTGCGAACGCCCATGTCGACCGCGGCGGACGGTTGGTGGCAGGTCAATGCCATGCCGGCCGGCGGCACCGATGGCGATCTCCGCTACGGCTTCTCGATCGACGGCGGACCACCGCGTCCGGACCCGCGCGCCGTCCGTCTGCCGGGCGGGGTGCACGAACTGTCGGCGTTGTTCACCGTCGACGACGCCGGCTGGACCGACGCCGACTGGACCGGTCGCGACATCCGGGGAGCGGTGGTCTATGAGCTCCACCTCGGCACCTTCACCCCGGAGGGCACGCTCGACTCCGCCATCGGCCGGCTCGACCATCTCGTCGACCTGGGGGTCGACTTCGTCGAGCTGATGCCGGTCAACGCGTTCAACGGGGTTCACAACTGGGGCTACGACGGCGTCGGCTGGTTTGCGGTGCAGGAGACCTACGGCGGACCGGCAGCGCTGGCCCGGTTCGTCGACGCCTGTCACGCCCGGGGACTCGGTGTCGTCCTCGACGTCGTGTACAACCACCTCGGCCCCTCCGGCAATTACCTACCCGACTTCGGGCCCTACCTCAGCGCGGGGACCACATCGTGGGGGTCGTCGGTCAATCTGTCCGATCCGGACTCCGACGAGGTGCGGGCGTTCATCCTCGGCACCGCGCTGCGGTGGTTCAGCGAGTTCCACGTGGACGCACTGCGCCTCGACGCCGTGCACGCGCTGACCGATCACCGCGCCGTTCACCTCCTGGAGGAGCTCGCCGCCGCCACCGACGACCTCGCCGCCCGACTCGGGCGCCCACTGTCGCTGATCGCCGAGAGCGATCTCAACGATCCCCGGATGATCCTGCCGCGCACGGTCAACGGACTCGGGCTCGCGGCACAGTGGGACGACGACATCCACCACGCGATCCACACGCTGGTGTCCGGCGAACGGCAGGGTTACTACGGCGACTTCGGCAGCTACGAGTGCCTGGCGAAGGTCCTCACCGGCGGCTTCTTCCACGACGGCACCTATTCGTCGTTCCGCAGGCGGCACCACGGACGGCCGATCCCGACCGATACCGTGCCCGCGTCGGCGCTGCTCGGCTACACCTGCAACCACGACCAGATCGGCAACCGGGCGATCGGCGACCGTCCGAGCGCCTATCTCGACGGCGGTCAACTCGCGATCAAGGCGGCGTTGGTCCTGCTGTCCCCTTTCACCCCGATGCTGTTCATGGGTGAGGAATGGGCTGCCGCGACGCCCTTCCAGTTCTTCACCTCCCACCCGGAACCGGAACTGGGCCGAGCCACCGCCGAGGGGCGTAAGGCGGAGTTCGCCGAACACGGCTGGGACAGCGACGATGTGCCGGACCCGCAGGATCCGGCGACGTTCGAGCGGTCGAAGCTGGACTGGACCGAACTCGGCGATCCCGCACACGCGCGTGTGCTCGACTTCTACCGAACGCTGATCGCGTTACGGAAAGCCGAAGCGGCGCTGCACGATCCGACCTTCGCGTCGGTGTCCGTCGACTTCGACGAGGCGTCCGGATGGTTCGCGATGCACCGCGGGGACTGGTCCGTGGTGTGCGTGCCCGGGGACGAACCGGCCACCGTGCCCCTCGTACTCGACGTCGAGATGGCTTGGGAGCCGGCCCGTTCCGACGGCGCCGGATTCACCTCGCCGGGCCACAACGTGGTCATCGGCCGCCGCGGCAACGTCTCCTAGCCCGAAGCCGCGTGTACCGCGGCTTCGGGCCATGGATCGGGGGGTGGGGTCAGACGGCGTCACCGCCGTCGATGCTGCCGAAGTCGCCGACCTCGACGTTGCCCTCGTCGTCGACGGCGGTGTCGAAGGTGCCGTCACCGTCGGTGTCGGCCACCGCGATGTCGGTGTAGCCGTCGGCGTCGGTGTCGGCCTCGATGACGTCGATCTCGCCGTCGGCATCGGTGTCGTAGGCGATGGAGTCGGCCTGGCCGTCGCCGTCGGTGTCGAGGATGGCGTCGGTGGTGCCGTCACCGTCGACATCGGTGAGTGCGGCGTCGACGGCCCCGTCGCCATCGGTGTCGATCAGAACGGCGTCGGCGGGGATCTCGGTGCTCATGGGGTTGTCCTTCCAAGTGACGAGGCGCTGTGGTGGTGCACTGCCTCTGGGCGGTTCATGTACTTGGAGGCGGCACCGGATGCGAATGTTCCCGTGGTCTGGTGAGTCATCCGAATGGTCGACGCCGGAGTTTCGCGGCCCCGATTCTCAGGTCAGGTAGGCGTACGCCGGACTACCCGGCTCGAGCCGCTCACAGTGCAGCCGGGAATGGGCCATCCGGTCCATCAGGTCGCCGAGCCCGTCGCGGTGTCCCAGCTCGACGCCGACGAGGGCGGCGCCGGTCTCCCGATTGTTGCGTTTCACGTACTCGAACAGCGTGATGTCGTCGTCGGGTCCGAGAACCTCGTCGAGGAAACGCCGCAGCGCACCCGGCTCCTGTGGGAAGTCGACCAGGAAGTAGTGCTTGAGTCCCCGGTGCACCAGCGAGCGCTCGATGATCTCGCCGTACCGGGACACGTCGTTGTTGCCGCCGGAGACCAGGCACACCACGGTGGAGTCCGCGGGCAGCTGCAGTTTGTCGAGGATCGCGACGGCGAGCGCCCCCGCGGGTTCGGCGATGATGCCCTCGTTCTGGTAGAGCTCGAGCATCGCGGAGCAGATGGCGCCTTCATCGACGTGGGTGATGTGCGCGGTTCCCGGCACGGGGGCGTGGCGTTCGTCGGGTACCACGCGTGCGGAGGGGGCGTCGGTGATGCTCGCCAGCACCGGGTGATCGGTCACGGTCGCGCCCATCTCCGACAGCACCCGGTGCCCGATGGTCCCGATGCGCTTCACCGCTGCCCCGTCGACGAACGGGTCGATCTCGGCGAGGGTCACCGGTCCCCCGTTGACGAGGGCGGCGCTCAGCGACACCGCGCCGGTCGGTTCGACACCGACGATCGTGACGTCCTCGGACAGGCCGCGAAAATAGGTGGCCATCCCGGCCAGGCATCCCCCGCCGCCGACCGGTGCGACCACGACGTCGGGAACACGACCGAGCTGTTCGACGATCTCGTGCGCGATGGTCCCCTGACCGGCCGCGGTCCGCGGGTCGTCGAATGCGTGAATCCACGCGGACCCGGTACGCATCACGTCGTCCTGAGCAGCGGCCGCGGCGGCGTCGTAGGTGTCGCCGACGGCCCTGAGCTCGACGAAGTCACCACCGTGCCAACGGATTCGATCTCGTTTCTGCTTGGGCGTGGTGGTCGGGACATAGATGCGTCCGGGCACCTGCATGCTCCGGCATGCGAACGCGACCCCCTGGGCGTGATTGCCGGCGCTGGCCGCGACGACGCCACGCGACAGCTCCTCGGCGGACAGCTGCGCCATCACGTTGTAGGCACCGCGCAGTTTGTAGGAACGGACGGCCTGGAGGTCCTCGCGCTTGAGGAAGATCTCGGCCCCGGTGTCGGCGGACAGCCGCGGGCAGATCTCGAGCGGGGTACGCGCCACCGCGTCGGCGATACGGATCGATGCGGCTTCGATCGCGTCTACCGACAACGCCTGTTGATGGACCGGGACGTGGTGCGTACTCACGACAGCCATGTTCTCACTGTCTGCCGGTGATCCGATGTCGCGGGTTCCGACGCCCGTCCGCGACCGCGTCGTGGGTCGTGGCATGGCGGCGCCGGACGAATCAGCGTCGCGGCACATTCGCGCACCCGATGGCGTAACACTGGACGGGTGCGTTTGACAGCGGGCCGGACGGGAATCTTCCCGACGACCGTCTCGCCCAGCCATCGCCGACGGCGACCAGCCTCACCGACCAGGGAGCAGCCATGACAACTCGTCGAACCTTCCCACCCCGCACGCGACGCCTGTCGCGACTGGCCGCGCTCGGCGCGGCCGCCGCCCTGGCGGTCGGGCTCGCAGCCGCCGTCGACCCCGCCCCGGCCTCGGCCGCCCCCGTGTGTGCGGGTGCCGGACAGCCGGCGCGACTCGTCGGGTCGGTGCCCGGCGCGGCGCTCGAGGGCCTGACCGTCGACGCCGCCGGACGCCTCTACACCACCGACCTGATCACCGGTCGCGTGTATCGCCTGGCCGGACCGGGCGCACCTGCGGTTCCGATCGCACGCGTGCCGGGCGGGAGCGGAGCGGGCGCGCTGGCGTGGACCCCCGGCGGCACCCTGCTGGTCGGATACGGCGCCGACCCGCGTGTCTTCGTGGGCGACGCGCTGCGACACGCATCCATCGCCCGGCTCGACATCAACACCCGCGCACTGCGGCCCTGGGTGACGGGACTCTCGGCGGCCAACGGGATGGACGTGTCGGCGCGCGGAAATGTGTACGCCACCAACGACTTCGGCAATCTCATCGGTCGGGTGAGCCCCACCGGCGCCGTGCAGGCTGCCTGGGGAGCGCTGCCGAGCGCGAACGGAGCAGTTCTCGGACGCGGCGACGGGTGGCTGTACGTGTCGAGGACCTTCGTGAACCCGGGCGTCAGCCGGATCTCCACCGCGAATCCGCGCGTCGTGCAGAACCTGCTCAACGTCGGTGCGCCGTCGACGCCGGACGGACTGACCCTCGATTCACGCGACCGACCGGTGGTGCCGTTCAACGCGACGGGTGAGATCGTGCGCGTGACGGCGCCCGGAAGCTACTGCGTGCTCGCGACGGGCCTACCGACCTCGAGCGTCGTGTCCTACGGGCGAGGCGACCGCGGGTTCTCGGCCGGACGTCTCTTCCGCGCCGGATTCGACGGACGGATCTACGAGATCCCCGGCGGGTTCGATGCCGGCGCGACGGCCGCCGTCCCAGGCAGGTAGCGCTCGCCCCACCACACCGCGAGCAGCGTCAATCCGCTCGCCCAGGCGGTGACCGCGAGTGAGCCGAGGAGAACGAGGCTGACCAGTGCCACCACGACCGCGGCGGCGACGGCGTGCGCCTTGTGGACCGGACACTGCGCACCCAGGACATCGACGGTGCGGGGCTGTCGCGATGCCGGACGACCGGGGTCGACGTCGATCAGAGTCGCCATGTCGGATCACTCCCTCACTGGCCGGGTGCGCTGGACGTGCCGTCGAGTGTAGCGCAGAACGAACGAAAATGTTCGGCGACCCGAATCCTGGGTCACGGCCGGGTGAAGTCGGTCGAGCAGGCGACCCTCACTTCAGCCGCGTCAACTCAGACAGCTTGGTCCCAGGAGGGCTTTGAGGTCGCCCATCAGCGCCGAACTCGGGGCCACACGTAACGACTCGGTCAGTTTCAGCTGGGTCTGCCGCTTGTCGCTGACGAGCGTCACGTGCACGTCGGCCATGCCGGGATGCCGGGTCAGCACCTGCTTGAGCGCCGCCACGCGGTCGGGGGTGCAGAGTCGCGCCGACAGTGTCAGGGCCACCGGTTTGGTCGCCCCCGCGGTTTCCAGATCCGGCACCGCGAGATCGTTCGCGCTGATCATCATGCTGTCGTCGCGCAGGTTGACGCGCGCCTTGATCAGGACGATGTTGTCGGCGACGATGTCCATCCCGTACGCGACGTAGGCCCGCGGGAAGAAGTACACCTCGACTCCACCGACCATGTCCTCGAGGGTCACTGCGGCCCACGGCTCGCCCTTCTTGTTCACCCGCCGGGTCACCGAGGAGATGATGCCGCCGATGGTGATCTGGGCGCCGTCGGCGACGTTGCCCTCGAGGAGCGTCGAGATCGAGGTGTCGGTGTGCGCGGCGATCGCATGCTCGACGCCACTCAGCGGGTGGCCGGACACGTACAGCCCCAGCATCTCCCGCTCGATGGCGAGCTTGTGCTTGGTGTCCCATTCCTCTTCGGGCACCTTGACCGCGAACACCTCGGCCATCGAGTCGTCGGCACCGCCGGCGTCGCCGAAGAGGTCGAACTGTCCGATCGCCTCGGCCTTCTTGGTTCCGATGACCGATTCGACGGCCTCCCCGTGAACGAGGAACAGACCCTTGCGCGGGTGTCCGAGTGAGTCGAAGGCGCCGGCCTTGATCAGCGACTCGGTCACCTTCTTGCTGCAGGCGGTGACGTCGATCTTGCCGAGGTAGTCGGAGAAGTTGGTGAATTTCCCCTTCTCCTCGCGCGCGGCGATGATCGAACCGACGACGCCGGAGCCGACGTTGCGGATCGCGGCGAGACCGAATCGGATGTCCTTGCCAACCGCGGCGAAGTTCCGCTGCGACTCGTTGACGTCGGGCGGCAGCACGGTGATCCCGAGCTTGCGACAGTCGGCCAGGTAGATCGCGGCCTTGTCCTTGTCGTCGCCGACCGAGGTCAGGAGGCCGGCCATGTACTCGGCGGGATAGTTCGCCTTGAGGTACGCGGTCCAGAAGGAGACCAGCCCGTAGCCGGCGGCGTGCGACTTGTTGAACGCGTAGCCAGCGAACGGCAGGACGGTGTCCCACAGCGCGGTGATCGCGGCCTGCGAGAAGCCGTTGTTGCGCATGCCCTCCGCGAAGCCGTCGTAGGCCTCGTCGAGGATCTCCTTCTTCTTCTTGCCCATCGCGCGACGCAGCAGGTCGGCCTGTCCGAGCGAATACCCGGCGACCTTCTGCGCGATCTGCATGATCTGCTCTTGGTAGACGATGAGGCCGTAGGTCTCCGACAGGATCTCCTTGAGCGGCTCCTCCAGCTCCGGGTGGATCGGCCTGATCTCCTGCAGACCGTTCTTGCGCTTGGCGTAGTCGGTGTGGGCGTTCACACCCATCGGGCCGGGACGGTACAGCGCGAGCACGGCGACGATGTCCTCGAACCCGGTGGGCTGCATCATCTTCAGGAGTTCGCGCATGGCGGCGCCGTCTAGCTGGAACACCCCGAGGGTGTCGCCACGGGCGAGTAGTTCGTAGGTCTTCTCGTCTTCGAGCGGCAGCGAGTCGAGGTCGAGATCGATTCCCCGGTTGAGCTTGATGTTCTCCAGGGCGTCACCGATGACGGTGAGGTTGCGCAGACCCAGGAAGTCCATCTTCAGCAGGCCGATCGCCTCACACGACGGGTAGTCCCAGCCGGTGATGATGGCGCCGTCCTGCGCGCGCTTCCACACCGGGATCGCGTCGGTCAGCGGCTCCGAGGACATGATCACCGCACACGCGTGCACACCGGCGTTGCGGATCAGACCCTCCAGTCCGATCGCGGTGTCGTAGATCTTCTTGACGTCCGGATCGGTCTCGATGAGCGTGCGGACCTCGGCGGCCTCGTTGTAGCGCTCGTGTTCGGGATTGGTGATACCCCAGACCGGGATGTCCTTGGCCATGATGGGCGGCGGCAGCGCCTTGGTGATGCGGTCGGCGATCGCGAATCCCGGCTGACCGAACTGGACGCGCGCCGAGTCCTTGATCGCGGCCTTCGTCTTGATGGTGCCGAAGGTGATCACCTGGGCCACCTTGTCGCTACCCCACCGGTCGGTCGCGTACCGCACCATCTCGCCTCGACGACGGTCGTCGAAGTCGATGTCGATGTCGGGCATCGACACCCGCTCGGGGTTGAGGAACCGCTCGAAGAGCAGGCCGTGCGGGATCGGGTCGATGTTGGTGATGCCCAGCGCCCAGGCCACGAGGGAGCCGGCCGCCGAGCCACGGCCCGGGCCGACCCGGATGCCGACCTCGAGAGCGTGGCGGATGAGGTCGCCGACGACGAGGAAGTAGGCCGGGAACCCCATCTGGATGATGACGTCGAGTTCGTAGTTGGCGCGCTGCAGGTACTCCTCGGGCACCTCGGTGCCGGCGAAACGGCGCTCCGCGAGTCCCTTCGCGACCTCCTTGCGCAGGAACGTCTGCTGCGTCTCGCCGTCGGGCACCGGGAAGACCGGCATCCGATCGCGGTGGGTGAAGACCTCCTTGTAGGACTCGACGCGTTCGCCGATCTCCAAGGTGTTGTCACACGCCCCGGGGACGATCGAGTCCCACTGCTCGCGCATCTCGGCTGCGGACTTCAGGTAGTAACCGTCGCCGTCGAACTTGAACCGGGTCGGATCGGAGAGGGTCTTGCCGGTCTGCACGCACAGCAGCGCCTCGTGCGCCGCGGCGTGTTCCTTGGTCACGTAGTGGCAGTCGTTCGTGACGATCGGCTTGATGCCCAGCTTGCGACCGATCTCGAGCAGACCGTCGCGCACACGCCGCTCGATCTCGAGCCCGTGCTCCATGAGTTCGAGGTAGAAGTTGTCCTTGCCGAAGATCTCCTGCCACTTCGCCGCGGCCTCGAGCGCCTCGCGGTCGTGGCCGAGCCGGAGCCGGGTTTGCACCTCACCGGACGGGCATCCCGTCGTCGCGATGATCCCCTCGGCATGCTCGGCGATCAGGTCCACGTCCATCCGCGACCACTTGCCGAGCTGCCCCTCGATCGACGCGAGGGACGACAGCTTGAACAGGTTGCGCAGCCCGGTCGCGTTCTCGGCGACCATCGTCATGTGGGTGTAGGCACCCGAGCCGGAGACGTCGTCGCTCTTCTGATCGCGGGTTCCCCACTGGATTCGTTTGGTGTCGAATCGCGAGCCGGGGGCGATGTAGGCCTCGATGCCGATGATCGGCTTGATGTCGTTCTTGACCGCCGTGTTGTAGAACTCACTGGCGCCGAACATGTTTCCGTGGTCGGTCATGCCGATCGCGGTCATCCCCAGACGTTTGGCCTCGGCGAACAACGGGGACACCTTCGCCGCACCGTCGAGCATGGAGTACTCGGTGTGGTTGTGCAGGTGTACAAACGAGTCCGTCACGGCGCCTCTTCTGTCGAGATCAGTCGGTAGATGTCGGGTCAGTCGTCAGATGTCGGTTCGGTTGGCGGTCATCGGCACCCGGGAGAGTGCGCCCGACGGCGGTCGGGCGGGTCCGAGTCCGGGTCCACTCTAGGCGCGTGCACCGACACCGCCGGGCTCCCACTCCGCGTCGTGACGGATGGGACAGCTGTGGTAGCGGAGCCGGTTCACTCACCGCGCTCACAGGGCCATGAACACGATGACGATCGCGACCAGCAACACCACGGCGACGATCGCCAGCACGATGGGTAACCGGTTCGACGACGACGGCTTCGGTGCTGGTCCCACCGGTCCGGCGAAGCCCCGGGGACCTTGACCGGGCAGCCCGCCGGGTCCCGCGGCATCCAGGCCGCGCGGCGGGGTGCCGGCCGGTGTCGGGCCGACGCCGCCCAGGCGGCTCCGGTCGGGCCGCAGGTGGTCGTTGCTCTGCCGGAACGGATTCGACGGCGGACGCTGCCACACCGCCGGATCGGCACCGGTCGTCGGCCTCGATCTCGGGCCGCGCCCGGGCACCCGCGAGCCCGGCGCGGGGCCGGAGGACGGCGTGGCGGCACCCGGTGGGGCGTTCGGCGGACCGCCGCGCGCCGGGGCCGCGCGCTGCGTCGCTTCATGTGCCGGGTCCACGTTCGCCGCTGGACGGCCGGGCCCGGGTCGGCGGGGCTCGGCCGGCCCCGGCCGTGATCGACGTTCCGCGGGTGGTCGGTCGGGGGTCGCGGCGCGACCGGCGGGCGGCGGTGTCGGCCGGTCGGACCGTCCCGGCATGTCCGGCGCGCGCCGACCCGGGACGGCGCCGCCGGCCATCCGACCGGGGAGGCCGCGAACCGTCTCCGCGTCGAGGTCGGCGGCCGACCTCGGCCGCACGTTCCGCAGACCCGTCGCCAGCGCGTCGGCGAACTCCCGGCAGCTGGCGAAGCGCTCGTCGGGGGACTTCGCCATCGCACGCGCGATGACCGCGTCGGCGTCGGGCGAGAGTCCGGGCACGAGCTCGGAAACCCGCGGTACGGGTTCTTTCAGATGTGCTCCGATGACGGCGCCGTTGTCGCGGTCGTCGAAGGGCACGCGTCCGGTGAGCAGGTGGAAAGTGGTGGCCGCCAGCGAATACTGGTCGGTCCGGCCGTCGAGTCGACGACCCGTCAGCTGCTCCGGCGACGCGTACGACAGCGTTGCCAGGACCGTGCCGACCGAGGTGAGCGCCTCGGTCTCGTCGGACAGTTTGGCGACCCCGAAGTCGGTCAGCAGGACCCGCTGCTCGTCGAACGACGAATCCTCGTCGACCTCGGCGAGCAGGATGTTCGCGGGTTTCACATCGCGGTGCAGCAGTCCGCGCCGGTTGGCGTGGTCGATCCCCCGCGCCACCTCCGACACGATGTGCACCACGCGCCGCGGGGCGAGGCGGCCGCGTCCGGCGAGTTCGCGCGCACAGTCGGTACCCGGGACGTACTGCATGGCGATCCAGAGCAGATCGGCCTCCGCCGACTTGTCCGGCCTCGACGCCACCGGCACACTCGCACGTCCGCGGTTGAACACGGTGACGATGTTCGGGTGGTCGAGCGTGGCCGCGACCTCCGCCTCACGCAGGAACCGCCGGCGAAAGTTGCTGTCCGTGAGCCCGGCCGAGGCCTTCAGCACCTTCAGGGCGTCGTACCGGGGCAGCTCCGGATGCCGGGCGAGGAAGACCGCACCCATGCCGCCGCTGCCGAGTACCCGTTCGACGCGGTACCCGGCGACGAGGGTTCCCGGCTCGAGCACTCCCCCAATCTAGCGGTGTGTCTCGGAAATAGTCGATCGAACGGCCTGGTCGCGCGAGGCCTCAGGCCCGCTCGCTCCGCTCCCGGCGCCTCGTGAGGTCAGGTCGCGCGCAGGACCTCGAGCGCGTGCTGCAGGTCCTCGGGGTATGACGAGGTGAACTCCACCTGTCGGCCGTCGGCCGGATGGGCGAACCCGAGCGACCGCGCGTGCAGCCATTGGCGTTCCAGACCCAGCTTCTTGGCCAGCACCGGATCGGCGCCGTACGTGGGATCACCGCAGCACGGATGGTGGAGGGCCGAGAAGTGAACCCGGATCTGGTGCGTGCGACCGGTTTCGAGGTGAACGTCCAGCAGCGACGCCGACGCGAACATCTCCAGGGTGTCGTAGTGGGTGACACTCGGTTTGCCGTTCGCGGTCACCGCGAACTTCCAGTCGTTGCCGCGGTGCCGGCCGATCGGCGCGTCGATGGTCCCCGACGGCGGATCGAGGTGCCCCTGGACGAGCGCGTGGTAACCCTTGTGCACGGTCCGCTGTTTGAACGCCCGCTTGAGCAACGTGTACGCCCGTTCGGACACCGCGACCACCATGACCCCCGACGTGCCGACATCGAGACGGTGGACGATCCCTTGACGTTCGTGCGCTCCCGAGGTCGAGATCCGGAAACCCGCAGCCGCGAGGGCCCCGATGACCGTCGGGCCGCTCCAGCCCAGCGAGGGATGCGCGGCGACACCCACCGGCTTGTCGACGACGACGATGTCGGAGTCGTGGTAGATGACCTCGAGGTCCTCGACCGGGGTCGGCTCGACGCGCAGCGGCTCCTCCGGTTCGGGCAACGTGACGTGCAGCATCGTGCCCGCGGCGAGTTTGTGCGACTTCCCCACCGCCACGCCGTCGACGACGACGTCGCCCTCCTCGGCCAGAGTGGCGACGACGGTGCGCGACAGCCCGAGCATCCGGGAGACACCGGCATCCACGCGCATCCCGTCGAGGCCGTCGGGCACCGGCAGGAACCGCGATTCACGCATGCGCGCCGCCCTCGGTGCCGGCGGGATCGCGCTGCTCGCGACGGGCCGCCCAGCCCGTGCGGGTGCCGTCGTAGTCGAAACCGAGCGCGGAGAGGACGACCAGGAGGATCGCACCGCACACCACCGCGGAGTCGGCGACGTTGAACACCGGCCACCACCCCACCGACACGAAGTCGACGACATGGCCCTGAAGTGGTTGCGGGGCACGGAAGATGCGGTCCGTCAAGTTGCCGATGGCGCCACCGAGCACAAGGGCCAGACCCGCCACCCACCACCAGGAGCGCAGCCGGCTGCTGTAGCGGATGATCACGAGCACGACCACCAGGGCGATGATCGACAGCACCCAGGTGTATCCGGTGGCCATGGAGAAGGCCGCGCCGCTGTTGCGGACCAGACGCAGCGTGACGAAGTCGCCGATGATCTCCACCGGGCGCATCGGGTCGATCGCGGCGACGGCGATCGACTTCGTCAGCTGGTCGAGTCCCAGGACCACGAGCGCGACGCCGAGCACCACGATCGTCGCCTTCGGCACCCGACGGCCGGGACGTGCGGCGGCGTCGATGTCGCCGGGTCGCCGGTCGGCCCCGGGTTCGACACGGTCGTGCGGGTCCACGTGCTCTCGATCCGTCAGGGGTTGGTCATCCACAGCATCATTGTCCACGACACGTCGAATACGCTGGCTACCCGTGTCCCCGCATCCCCGTCGCCTCCGGTCCGTCGTCTCGTCCATCGGGGCGGTGACCGCGCTGTCCGTACTGGTCGCGGGATGCGCATCGGGTCCCGACGAGACGCCCGGCGCTCCGGCGGCGAGCACATCGGCGGGCTGCAGCACCGACTCGCCGTCCCGCGCCGCCGGTGCGGCGCCGGTCCCGATCGCACCGGCGACGGTGACGATCGTCGACGCGGGAACCGGGGAGCGCCGCGTGCCGACGACTGCGCCGGACGTCGCCACCGCCCAGTCGGTGACCCTGGTGACGACCTCGGAGGTGGCGTCGCCGGGCACCTCGGACGCCCAGACCGTCGAGATGCCACTGACCGCGCGGTTCGGGTGCGCCGACCCCGCCGACCTCGAACTCGACCTCGGCACGGTCACATCCCCCGACACGACCCTGAACGACGAACTGTCGGCGATGACCGGCGCGAAAGCCGGTCTCACGCTCGGTCCGGGCCTGGCGCCGGTGTCCCTGCGGATCGCGCCGCCGGAGCCGGCCGGCGGCGAGGCGCGACTGGCGGTCGAGCAGGCGCTGGTGTCGGCGTTCAACGCCGCGGTCGTGCTCCCGACCGAACCGATCGCGGTGGGTGCGACGTGGCGGAGCGAGCGGGTGATCGCGGCCGCGGCGACCGTCACCCAGACCATCGAGGCACGGCTCACCGGATGGGACGGCAACCGGCTGACCATCGAGTACACCGCCGACGAGACCCCGGTGAACTCGGTGTTCGCGATCCCCGGCGGCAGTGACAGCCTCACCATCAGCCGCTACAGCTACACCGGTCAGGGGTCGGTGACCGTCGACCTGACCCGCGGGCTGCCCATCGCCGGCGAGGCCACCTATCGGGGCGCCCGCGAGTTGGTCGGTGCGGACCCGAACCGGCCGCTGGTACAGCGGACCGGACTGTCCGTCACCTGGCGCTGAACGCCGACGGCCCCGGGTCACCGACTTCGGTCGGCGACGCGGGGCCGCGGATCATGCTGTGCGGCGAGTGGTCAGCTCGCAGGAGCGCACATGGCGCTCTCGACCTGGTAGAGGCCGAGGAGGTTGCACACGGTCTCGTTCGAGAGCTTCCAGCGCCCGTCGTCGAAGACGATGGTCGACTCGGCGTTGGTCGGCGGGTTGCCCGCGGTCTCGATCCGGACCTTGACGCGGGCCTTGTTGGGTCCGGCGCTGATCACGGGGTTGACGAGGACCCAGTCGACGTCGGAGTTCTCGGCACGTGCCTTGACCAGCTCGTCGAAGATCGCCGGGTCCTTCTCCGAACCCTCGACCAGTTCGACCTTCTCGGCCCGCGGGATGTCGGGGTCGACGGCCTGATCGACCATCTCGTTGAGGGCGGCGATCGACGGCGGGTTGCTGCCGTCGGTGATCTCGGAGCCATCGCCGCTCGCGGCGGCGGTGGTGCTGGTGAGCGTCGGTGCGGGCGGCGCGTCGGCGTCGTCACTCCCGCAGGCCGCGACGGTGGTCATCAACGCGGCCGCGATCATGGTCGCGCCCAGGAATTTCCGATACTTCAACGATCTCCCTCACTGTGTTCTCGGGCATGGGGTGCGCCGGCGGGCGCTCTCGTACCGCGATGCCGGACGTGTCTGCCGGGGTTGCCCCCCAGCCGGACGTGTGTGCCGGGTTCCCCCCCGGCGACGGCCCACACCACTATGCCAAACGGCGGGCACCAGGGGTCCCCGGTGGCCCGACGACACGCGACGACGATCCGCCCGGCCGGCGGCGCCGAGCAGGTAACGCTTGACGGGCCGACCGGGTTCCGGTGACCCTTGGGCACCATGACAGGCACCCCGCCCGCGGCCGCCGGAGTCACCGTGCTGATCAGCACCGGAGGCACGATCGCCGCCCAGACCACCGACGACGGCGCGGTCCCGGCGCTCGGCTCGGCCGCTCTCCTCTCCGCCGCCGGGACGATCACCACCGGGACCGACAGGGCCGGGGACGACGGAACGCCGCGCACTCCGTCGGCGATCCGCACCGTCGACCTCATGTCGGTGGACAGTTCCGCGATGACCGTCGCCGACCAGTTCGCAGTGGTCCGCGCGATCGCCGACGCGCTTGCCGACCCCGCCGTTCGCGGTGTGGTGGTCACGCACGGGACCGACACGATGGAGGAGACGGCCTACCTCGCCGACCTGTATGCCGCCGACGAGCGGCCGGTCGTGTTCACCGGGGCCATGCTGCCGTCTGACTCCCCACACGCCGACGGGCCGTCGAATCTCGCCGCCGCGCTGGCCGCGATCGACGACCCGACCGCCCGCGGTCGAGGAGTCCTCGTGGCCATGGGCGGCCGACTCCTGCCGGCACGCGGGTTGTTCAAGGTCTCCACCACCGACCCCGCGGCCTTCGACACCGTGCAGGGCACCCGTCGGGCCGACGACCCGCCGGTGCCGCGACGGGTGCTCGCCGGACCGGTACCGGTGGGCCGGCCGGCACGCGTCGACGCCTTCACCCTCTACCCGGGCGTGTCACCGGGACTGATCGCCGCGTCCGTCGCGCAGAACGCCGCCGGTGTGGTCCTCGCGGCGACCGGCTCCGGGAACACCCACCCGGACATCACCGCCGAGGTGGCACTCGCCGTCCAGCGCGGGGTGACCGTCGTCGTCACCAGCCGCGTCCCGTACGGCGAGGTGACTGCAACCTACGGCGGGGGCGGCGGCGCGGTCGATCTGCGGCGGGCCGGGGCGATCGTGTCACCCTGGCTGCGCGCACCGCAGGCGCGCATGGCGCTCATCGCACTGCTGACCTCGGGCCACGATCTCGGATCGATCACGGACTTCTTTGTCACACAACACCACTGAGGACCGCCGCCGGCACCCACCGGGGGGCGGTCGGCGCGGCCGGTCGATACCGTGCTGATCGGTCAGCCGTCGCCGGGGAGATCCCACTCGAGGCTGTCGAGCGGATCCGCCGGACGGAGGTTCGGATCGTCGACCGGGAACGTACGCGTGCGTCCCGGCCCGCTCGTGCGGGTCTCGAATCGCACGGTGACGACCCCGTGCCCACTCCCCTGAACCCAGCCGTGCCCGTGGTCGGGGTGGGTCACGTCGGCGCCCGGACCGAATCGGCCGACCGGTATCGAACTTCCCCCCGGCGCGAACCGCGGGGGTTCGGGCGCCGAGTCAGCTATCTGGACGGCCGACGCCTCGGCCCCGGCCGGGTCCGGTGACGTCGCCACCTCGGCGCGACCCCCCTCTTCCGCACCGTGGCCTGCGGCGGTGTCGTGGTGGGTGGTCTCGACATCGGCCGGTCCCTCGCTGCCCAGCTCGTCGAAGAGGGCGTACTGCTGCACCGCGGTCAACCCCGAGAAGCTGACGCCGACAAGGCGAATCGCCCCGATGGAACGCGGATCGAGCGCGAGCCGCTGCGCCGTCCGCTCGAGGTCGTCGAAGTCGGTGGTGGCCGCCGCGGTCGTCGCCGAGCGCGTCAGGATCGACATGTCGGATCTCTTCAGTTTCAGTACGACGGTGCGCGCTCCCCGGCCGTCGGTGAGCAGTCGGCGGTGAGCGCCGGCGGCGGCCTTGCGGATGGCGGGACGCAGCGCGTCGAGTTCGACGATGTCCTCGGCGAAGGTGGACTCGGCGCTGATCTGCTTCGAGGAGGCACGTTCGGCGACCGGCCGGTCGTCGATGCCGTGGGCAAGGCGATGCAACGCGGGACCGACGGTGGCGCCCAGCACGGAGGCCACCTCGACCGGCGACATCGCCGCGAGGTCACCGATGGTCGCGATCCCCAGCCGCGCCAGCCGATCGCCGGACACGGGCCCGATGCCCCACAGCTTGCGGACCGGGAGCGAATGCAGGAACTCCAGCTGGCCGGACGGTGGGATCACCATCACCCCATCGGGTTTGGCCATCCCCGAGGCGATCTTCGCGAGCTGTTTGCCGCTTCCGAGCCCGACCGACGCGGCGAGTCCGACCTCGCTCCGAATCCGGGATCGGAGCTCCTCGGCGAACTCGCCGGCCGCGTCGACGGTAGCCCCCGCGAGTTCCTCCGGCTCGCCGAACGCCTCGTCGAACGACAGCGTCTCGATGACCGGAACCGCTTCGCGCACAATGGCGAAGACACGTTTGCTGACCGTGCTGTACACCGATCCGCGCGGCGGGATGACCACGCCGGTCGGCCCGATGAGCCGACGCGCCTGGTGCATCGGCATCGCCGAGCCGGCCCCGAACACGCGTGCCTCGTAGCTGGCGCCGGCGACCACCCCGCGCCCACCGGACCCGCCCACCAGTACCGGGCGGCCGCGCAGCGTCGGGCGGGTGAGCTGTTCGACGGAGGCGAAGAACGCGTCCATGTCGAGGTGCATCACCCAGCGCGGGCTGCGTTCGGACCCCCGCCCCGACACCGCACCGACCGGGCGCGGCGGTTCGGGTTCGAGGCGTGACACCTCACCGAGTCTAGTGAGCAGCGGTGACGGCGAAGACGGGGATCAACCCGGCGTGGGCGGCGAGATCCTCGTCCGACGAGGCGAGCGCGAGGCCCGCGGGCAGGAACCGCCCGACCTCCCACCCCCAGCGGCGCAGGTACTCCCGGATGACCGGCGGACGAAGCGCGGGGTCGAGCTCGGTGAGGGTGACGACGGCCCGACGTCGGCCGCGGCGGAGTTCCACCGTCCCGGCCGCGCGTGCGTTGCGGACCCATTGCGTGTCGCCTCGGACGGCGACCAGGAATTCCGCCCCGTCGAGTCGCAGCACGTTGACCGGCACCCGCTGCGGCGTGCCGGTCTTCCGGCCGACGACGGTGAGCGTCTGGGCCCCGGCCAGGTTGACCCCGCGGTCGGCGAGCCAGCGCACCGCGCGGTTGAACGCGGCGTCGAATCCGCTGGGTGCCTTGTAGTGGGTGGTCGCGGTCATGATCGGCCTTTCGTCGAGGTAGTGACACTCTCGAGAGCAGTGCTCTCGAAATCGAGTATGCAGCCGCGCCGTCAGGAAAACAAGAGCACCGCTCTCGGTTTGTGGCAGGATCGTCGCCATGGCCACCGGACGAACCCGCGCGGAGAACCGCGCGATGATGACCGACGAGATCCGTCGACTGGGACGCGAACACCTGACCACCTACGGGGCCGCCGGGCTCTCGTTGCGCGCCATCGCCCGCGACATGGGCGTCGTCTCCTCGGCGGTGTACCGGTACGTCCCGAGCCGCGACGAGTTGCTGACCATGTTGCTGGTGGAGGCCTACACCGATGTCGCGGACGCCGTCGATGCCGCGGCCGATTCCATCGCCACCTCCCGACGGCGCGATCGACTCGCGGCCGCGGCCGCGGCCGCGCGGACCTGGGCTCTCGCCGAGCCGTCCCGATGGGCGCTGATCTACGGAAGCCCGGTGCCCGGTTACTCCGCCCCCGGCGAGCGGACCATCGGGCCCGGCACACGCATTCCCGTGCGGCTGCTCCGCGAGTGCTCGGCCGCCCACGCCGAAGGCCTGCTACGCGCCGACCTCCCCTCTCCCACACCGGATGTCGCCGCGGACATGGACGCGATCCGCGACGAGTTCGACCTCGACACCCCCGCCGCGGTCCTGGCCGCGGCCACCACGTTGTGGGCCGTACTCGTCGGCGCGATCAGCCTGGAGACCTTCGGCCAGTACGGGACCGATACCTTCGCGCATCCCGAGCAGCTCTTCCGGCTCCAGATCGAGCAGACACTGTCGGGCCTGTTCGCCTGAGATCGGACAGAGTGCGGTATTCGTACAGGTTTCCGGTACAGATCCCGCGCTCCGCGCGGCGGGTGGATCAGCGGGTGACCGGCCGACGGAGCTCGACCCCGACGAGCTTGTCGGGGTTGCGCATCACGTAGATGTCGCCGATCAGGTCATCGACGACGCGGAGGGTCATCGCGGTCTGCAGCCGGCCGTCGAAGTAGAGGATCATCCCGGGCTGACCGTTGAAGACCACGAACTCGGCGCGGTAATTCTCGAGCACGGCACCGATGCGGGCGAACCCCGACAGCACCTGCATCACCGCGGGCGCCCCGCGCATGGGCTGCCGTACCGCGGTGGCCTTGCCGTTGCTGTCCGAGGTCAGCACGACCTCGGGTGCCATGAGGGCGACAACCGCGTCGGCGTCACCCGACTCGGCCGCGTCGAGGAACGTTTCGACGACCTCCGCGGCGCGGGCACGGTCCATCGGATCGAACCGGGGGCGCCGACGCTCGACGAACGACCGGCCTCGTTCCGCGAGCATCCCCACCTCGTCGAGCGACCAGGACAGCATCGTGGCGATCGTGTCGTCGGCGAATCCGAAGACCTCACTCAGTACGTACACCGTCCGTTCAGCGGGCTCGAGTTCTTCCAGAACGAGCAGCATCGCGGTCGACGCGAACTCCGCGAGACCCGCGTCGGCGAGGACGTCGCCGTCGAACCGGATGGGATCGGGCAGCCACGGTCCGACGTAGTCCCCGGCAACACGTCGACGCGCGGTGAGCGTCTCGAGCGCGCGCCGGGCGACCTGCGCGATGAAGTGCGCTCGGGCCGACCCGGGGCCGAACGCGTCCACCGGCGCGCTCACCGGATGATCCCAGAGGCCGTGTCGGACAACATGATCGGCGTCCACAGCCGAGCCCAGGATCTCATAGGCCACCGTGAACAGCAGCGGTTCGAACGCGGCGGATCGCGCCGGGATCGGGTCCACGTCCATGCGGGTCATCGGGGTCTGCCCCCTCGTATATGGTTCGGGCGGCGAACGACGCGCTCGGGTGTGTGCTCACCCTGCGGGGCCGGGTCGCGGCAGTCTCCACACCGTACGTGGCGCAGCACCACCAGGGTGCGACTGTTGCGATCGGTGTCCCAGATCGTCTCGTCCGATCACACCTCCCGCGCGACCGACGACGACACCGCGCGGACACCCGGCCGGGATGTCCGCGCGGTGCACGTGTCAGCGGATCAGTTCGCCTTCGCCACGTCGGCGGTCACACCGTCGCCCAGTTCGATGCTGCCCGCGTCACCATCGCCGGTCACGTCGAACCGCACCGCGAGCACCTCGCCGGCGATCAGGTCGGCGTGCGTCCTCGCCCAGTCCAGACGTTCGGCCGGTACGACGAGTCGCACCGTGATCCGGTCGGAGACGTCCAGTCCCAGGGTGCGGCGCGCATCCTGCAGCTCGCGAACCCGGTCCTTCGCCCACCCCTCGGCCTCGAGTTCGGGCGTGACCGCCGTGTCGAGGACGACCAGGCCGTTCCCGCCCGGCAGCTCCGCGGTCGAGTCCGGTTCGACGGCCACCAGCCGTCGGGTGAACTCCCCGTCGTGGAGTTCGATGCCGTCGGCGACGATGATCTCGGACCCGTCGGCGCCCTCGCCCGCAGTCCAGTTGCCCGACTTCACCGCCTTGATCGCACGCTGCACGTCCTTACCCAGGCGGGGGCCGGCAGCACGCGCGTTGACCGCGATCTCGTAACGCCCGTACTCGCTGGCATCGGCCGCCAGAGTCACGTCCTTGACGTTCATCTCGTCCTTGATCAGGTCGACGAACGGCTCGAGCGCGGCCGCGGTCGGCGAGGCCACCGTCAGACCCGACAGGGGCAGCCGGACCCGCAGCTTGTTGGCCTTGCGGACGCTCGACGCTGTCGAGCACACCGCCTGGACCTGGTCCATCGCCATGACCAGGTCGGCATCGGCCGGCAGCTCATCGCTCGTCGGCCAGTCCGTCAGGTGCACCGACCGCTCCCCGGTGAGACCCCGCCAGATGGCCTCGGTCGCCAGCGGAAGCAGCGGCGAGGCCAGCCGGCAGGCGACCTCGAGCACGGTGTAGAGGGTGTCGAAGGCGTCGGTGTCCTCGTCCTGGCCGGCCCAGAAGCGTGCCCGGGAACGACGCACGTACCAGTTGGTGAGCGACTCGACGAACTCACGGAAGGCGTCGCACGCCCCCGCGATGTCGTAGGTGTCGAGCGCCGCGGTCATCGTGTCGCGGGTCGTCGCCAGCTTGGCCAGGATGTAGCGGTCGAGCACATGCTGCGAGTCGGTCCGCCAGGTCGCCGGGCGCTCGGCGTAGAGCTGCAGGAAGCTGTAGGCGTTCCACAGCGGCAGAAGCGCCTGACGCACCCCTTCCCGGATACCTCGCTCCGTCACGACGAGGTTGCCGCCGCGCAGGATCGGCGAGGCCATCAGGAACCACCGCATCGCGTCCGATCCGTCGCGATCGAAGACCTCGTTGACGTCGGGGTAGTTGCGCTTCGACTTCGACATCTTCTGCCCGTCGTCACCCAGCACGATCCCGTGCGCAGCAACGGTTTTGAAGGCCGGCCGGTCGAACAGCGCGGTGGCCAGCACGTGCAGCGTGTAGAACCAGCCACGGGTCTGCCCGTTGTACTCGACGATGAAATCGCCCGGGTTGTGGGCCGGGGCGTGCGCGGAGTCACCACCGTCGAACCAGTCCCGGTTCTCGAACGGATAGTGCACCTGGGCGAACGGCATCGAACCCGACTCGAACCAGCAGTCGAGGACCTCGGGTACCCGACGCATGGTCGACTTCCCGCTCGGGTCATCGGGATTGGGCCGGGTGAGGTCGTCGATGAACGGCCGGTGCAGGTTGTCCGGACGCACCCCGAAGTCGCGCTCCAGGTCGTCCAGCGAACCGTAGACGTCGACGCGCGGGAACTCCGGGTCGTCGGACACCCAGACCGGCAGGGGCGCACCCCAATACCGGTTGCGGCTGATGTTCCAATCCCGGGCGCCTTCGAGCCACTTGCCGAACTGTCCGTCCCGGATGTGTTCGGGCACCCACGTGATCTGCTTGTTCAGTTCGACCATGCGGTCGCGGAACTGCGTCACCGCGACGAACCACGACGGCACCGCCATGTAGATCAGTGGCTGGCCCGACCGCCACGAGTGCGGGTAGGAGTGCTCGATGGTCTCGTGCCGCAGGATGCGCCCGATTTCCTTCAGGTCCTTGATGATCACCGGGTTTGCGTCGAAGACCATCAGGCCCTCGTACGGCGGGACCTGCGCGGTGAAGCGTCCGCCCGGGTCGAGCGGTTGCACAACCTCGATGCCGTTGGCGGTCGCGAGGTCCATGTCCTCCTCGCCGAAAGCCGGTGCGAGGTGCACGATCCCGGTGCCGCTGTCGGTGGTCACGTAGTCGCCCAGCAGCACCCGGTGCGAGTTCGGGTGACCGGCGAAGAAGTCGAAGGGAGGCGCGTACGACAGATCCGCCAGATCCGCTCCGCGGTGCGTGCCGAGCACCTCCGGATCGGCGACCTCCTTGGCGTACGCACCGAGCAGCGCCTCGGCCAGCAGGTACTCCCGGCCGTCGGCGGCCTTCACGTGGGCGTAGGTGACTTCGGGGTTCACCGCGATCGCGAGGTTCGACGGCAGGGTCCACGGGGTCGTCGTCCAGATGAGCGCGTTGACACCGTCGAGGGAGGACAGCGGACCGTCGGGCACCGAGAGCGGCATCGTGACGGTGACCGCCGGGTCCTGGCGCATCCGATAGGCGTCGTCGAGTTTCGACTCCTGGTTGGACAACGGCGTCTGCTCGTACCAGCTGTAGGGCAGCACTCGATATCCCTGGTAGATGAGCCCCTTGTCGTAGAGCGCCTTGAACGCCCACATCACCGACTCCATGAAGTCGAGATCGAGTGTCTTGTAGTCGTTGTCGAAGTCGACCCAGCGGGCCTGGCGGGTCACGTAGTCACGCCACTCCCCCGTGTACCGCAGCACCGAGTCGCGGCAGTACTCGTTGAACTTCGCCATGCCCATCTTCTCGATCTCCGACTTGTCGGTGATCCCGAGCTGGCGTTCGGCCTCCAGCTCGGCAGGCAGACCGTGTGTGTCCCAGCCGAATCGGCGGTCCACCTTCTTGCCACGCATGGTCTGGTACCGGGGTACCAGATCCTTGACGTAACCGGTCAGCAGGTGACCGTAGTGCGGCAGGCCGTTCGCGAACGGCGGACCGTCGTAGAAGACGAACTCCTCGGCGTCGGCCCGGTTCTCGATCGACGCGGCGAAGGTCGAATCGGAGTCCCAGTACTGCAGGACCCGCTGTTCCACGGATGGGAAGTCGGGGGCGCTGCGCCCAGTGCCCCCGGTCATGTCGACCTTGGGATACACCCGCCCGGACTGAGTGGGGGCGGACTGGGTGGGGTCGGTCGCGTCGCTCACGGCTCGTCTCCTCGTGCCTGGTGATGTCTCATCGGCACGGGGACGCACACCGGAGGTCTGCGCGGTACCACCCCGCTTGCGTCGGAGATCCGACGCCACTCGACGAATCGCGACGGTTGGTGACCGTACGATCCTGTGGCTGTCACGGGCCACGCCCGCCCGGTTCTACTGAGAGTCACGCATTCGCACCGTCCACTGGACGCCGCACTCGATGACACCGTTCTTCCGGGTGCTCCCCGGTGATGGCCGGATCAACGCGTGAACCAGTGTAGCGACGACCGACCCGGTCGGGCCAATGGGTTGTCGACCGGTGTGCGGCCACCCGGGTGCGCTCAGTCCGGCGGCGGATGCCAGTTCGGATCAAGCGGATCGAAATCCGCACGCCGACGACGCGGCGCGGACTCATCGGGACTTGTTGTCCAGTCGTCCGGGCCGGCGGCGTCGCCGCCCGGCACGTCGTCGGGGGCCCACCCCGAGGACTGCGGGTCGAACGGACGCGGAGCCGACGGCGGGCCGACCGGAGGCCGTTGGCCCCTGGTCGGAGGCGCGCCGGCTTGCGGAGGACCGAATTGCCCCTGCTGCGGCCGGGCCTGCTGCTGTGTCCACGATGGTTGACCGACCCCGGGTTGTCGGCTCTGCGGTCCTACACCGGGCGGTCGGGAACCCGGCGGCGGGCCGGGGCGACCCTGGGCACCACCGGCGACATCGACACCGGTGGGCGAGGCCCCGCGGGGCGGCCCGTCACCACTCGGACTGTCGCCGCCGACCGAACGCAGATAGTCCTCGAGGTTGCCCTCACGACGCTCGGGAGCAGGACGATTCGGCGGGACCGAACCAGCGGGCGCGGCCATTCCGGGGTCGAAGGCCCCGGGCCGATAGCCGGCTGGCTCGGAATCGCCGACACCGGGGGCGTCGGCGGCGGGGTACCGACGCGTCGGTGTATCGTCGCCGCGATCGCCGGCCGGGTCGTGCCGGGTGACAGCGTCGTCATCGGCGTCGTGCGACGGATCGGTGTCGCGACCGGCGCCCGGGACCATGTCTTCCAGTGACCGGGCCGCTTCGCCCTTGCGACCGGCGAACACGTCCACCAGGAGGAAGCCGAGGCCCACCAGACAGACCACGATGCAGGCCACGGCCAGCCACACGGTCCCGGTGATGAGACCGAGGATGAGCAGCACGAACCCCAGAAGGGTCGCGGCCAGCGCCAAGGTCAGCACATCACCAGCCTAGTGCGCACCGATCCGCCCAGGTCAGCTGGGTGAGTAGCTGCTGAATCCACCGTTACCCGGATCGTTCGAGAACGACTGATCGGGTCGGCCGCCCTCGACAGGCGCCGCGCTGCCACGCTGCTGGAGTTCCTCGAGCTGGGATTCGAGGTAGGTCTTCAGACGCGTACGGTATTCACGCTCGAAGGTCTTGAGCTGCTCGATCCGGCCTTCCAGCACACCGCGCTGCTGGTTGATCGTGCCCATGATCTCGCTGTGCTTGCGCTCGGCGTCGCTCTGCAGGGCATCAGCACGTTCCTGTGCCTGCCGCAACTGCGCCTCCGACCGCGTCTGCGCGTCGGCGAGGATCGCCTCCGAGCGCTGCCGGGCATCGGCGAGCATGGCATCGGACTTGGTCTGCGCCTCGGAGACCAGCGTGTCGGCGCGCGTCTGGGCGTCGGACAGCATCGCGTCGGCGTCGGCGCGTGCGCTGCCGGTGAGCCGGTCCGCGGTGTCCTGGGCGAGCGCGAGAACGCGTGCGGCACGCACGTTGGCGTCGTCGTTGGTCGCCTGCGGAGCCGGCGTCGGCGCCGGGGCGGGCGGCTCGGGTGCCGCGGCGGGCTTGGCGAACATCTGGGTCCGGTCGTCCGCCTGGGCGCCACCACCGGAACGGGCATCGGCGAGCTCGCTCTCGAGCTCCTCGACGCGCTGCTTGAGGTCGGTGTTCTCTTCGATCAGCCGTGCGAGTTCGGCTTCGACGAAGTCGAGGAACTGATCGACCTCGTCCTCGTTGTAACCGCGCTTACCGATGGGCGGTTTGCTGAACGCGACGTTGTGCACATCAGCTGGAGTCAGCCGCATGTCGGTTCCCCTCATGTCTGGTGGTGAACTTGTGTTCAGTTGGCGGGCCGTCCAACCCGGATCGCGCGACGGTGAGTCGTTCGACCGATACAGGTTGTCACTAACTATTCATACCAGTCAAAAATTGTAACTGGCGTCCAATCCTGTCACACGCGAACCGTTGGTCGCATCTCTGCGATGCGCTGTTGAAATGAAACAGTCATCCGAAGATGACTTATAACGGTAGACCATCGCCGTGGCACGGGGTACCCGCCGCCCGATCGGGTGCGCCCGCCGGTGACGGACCCTTCGTGACGCGCCCTCCGCAAGCTCCGGGCGCTCCTCAGGGAGCAGGGGGACGCGCCCGCAAGCTCCGGGCGCTCCTCAGGGAGCAGGGGGACGCGCCCGCAAGCTCCGGCCGCTCCTCAGGGAGCAGGGGGACGCGCCCGCAAATTCCCGGGGCTCCTCAGGGAGCAGGGGGACGCGCCCGCAAGCTCCGGGACCCGGCGTCAGGGGCGGACGAGGTGTCCGGCGATCGCGAGCGACTCGGCCAGGGCGTCGGCGCGTAGGCCGTTGACGATGTTCATGCCGATGATCACGACGAGCATCACGATCATGAGCGACAGGTCGAGCCGGATGGGACCGAGTGGGATCGGGGGGAGAACGCGACGCAGCGCCTTGATCGGGGGGTCGGTCAGGGTGAAGACCATCTCGATGACGACCACCGCGATCCCGGTGGGACGCCACTCACGCGCGAAGGTCCGGACCAGTTCGACCACCAGCCGGCCCAGGAGGAGCAACCAGAAGATCAGCAGTAGGTAGTACAAGACGCTCAACAAAATCGCAGCCACGCGTCAAGAGTGCCTGAACATCTCGGACGACGGCGAACCGAGGTACCCGACGCCGGTCAGGAGTGGTTGTAGAAGCCCGTCTCGGCGATCTTGCGGCGGTCTTCGGGCGACACGTCGACGTCGGCGGGCGACAGCAAGAACACCTTGGTGGCCACCTTGTCGAACGATCCGCGCAGCGCGAACGCAAGACCCGCGGCGAAGTCGACGAGGCGCTTGGCGTCGTCGTTGCTCATGTCGACGAGGTCCATGATGACCGGGTTGCCGTCGCGGAAACGCTCCCCGATGGTACGGGCTTCGCTGTAGTCCGACGGGCGCAGCGTGGTGATCTTCTGCAGCGGGCTGTCGGCGAAGACGCGCTCGAGTTCGCGGGGGTCGGCACCCGTCGACCGCGGCGCGGTGGCAGCGCGCAGGGCGGCGCTCGACGAACGCTGCAGCGGTTCGAGGCGGGCGGGCGCCCGCATCGGCCCCTCGCCCACCGCGCGACTGCCGGCGTAGGCGAACTCCGCCGCGTACTCCGGGGCCAGGTCGAAGCCGGCGTCGTAGTGGCGGTCGGACAGCTCGTCGCGGTAGCCGGCGTCCCGGAACGACGGCTCGTATCCGGGATCGTAGGAGGAGTCACCGTAGTAGTCGTCACGGTAGGCGCGCTCACGAGACCGCTCCCGCAGCGGCGGGGCCGACTCCTCGAGGTAGTCGTCCTCGTACTCGCTGGGCGGCACCATGCCGAAGTAAGCCTTGAACTTCTGCATCGTGGTCATTGACGGCCTCTCTGGTAGTGCGACGCCGGTTGCTGCCGTGCCGGATGGTGCATCTGTGGTCAGTGAGCTAACTGCGCTTCGTGTGTCACTTGGTTCTGGTGTTACCAATGTGATTACTGAGAGATTAGCGGCCGATCGCCCATGATCGCGGTTCCGACACGCACGCATGTCGAGCCCGCGGCGACCGCCTCCTCCATGTCCCCGGACATGCCCGCGGACAGTTCGGCGGCGGCGTCGAATCGCCCGCGGAACGCCTCGCGGATGCGTGCGGCCTCGGCCATCCAGTGCCCGGGTTCGCCAGCCAGCGGGGCGATCACCATGAGCCCGCGCAACCGCAGTGAGTCGGCCTCGACGACCCGCTCGGCCAGAGCCGGGAGATCGTCTTCGACGACGCCGCCGCGCTGCGGATCGCCGTCGAGGCTGACCTGGAGCAGGATGCCGAGCGGATCGGCGCGCTCCCCCTCGTCGAGTGCTGCGACCGCGGCACGGTCCAGGGCGTCGACGACCTTCGGGCGGTCGACGGAGTGCACCGCGCGCGCCCACCGCGCCACCGACCGGGCCTTCTTGGACTGCACCGAACCGATCATGTCGAAGACGGGGACGTCACCGGGCCCCGGGGACTCCCAGTCCCTGAGCACCTCCGCCACCTTCCGGCCGGCCTCGGGTTCGCGCGACTCGCCGAACGCGCGCTCCCCCAGCTGCAGCAGCCGGCGGACGTCATCCGCGGGGAAGAACTTCGTGACCACGAGGAGCTGACAGGAGCCCGCCGGCCGATGGGCGGCCTCGACCGCGGCGTCGAGGCGCCGACGCACCGCCGCCAACCGTTTCCCCAGCTCGGCGGTGCGCGCATCAGATGACCCGGTCATGTCCCCATCCTTCTCGCCACCGGGTCACTCCCCGAGCGGGCGCCGCTCACCGGGTGCATCGTCGCCGTGTGCATCGCCATCGGGGTCCATCCAGATGACCGAGGCCAGGCGGCCCGTGGGTGCGCCCCGGCGATGGCTGAACAGGCTCGGGTCGGCGATGGTGTCCCGCGGGTCGACCGCGACTCCGGCGACGCCGGCCTCGAGCAACTGCCGCCGCAAGCCGGCACGCAGGTCGAGACCGGCCGTGCCCTTCTTGGTACGCACGGCGCTGCCCGGCAGATGCTTCTCTACGTCGGCCTGCATGTCGGCGGGCACCTCATAGTGGTCTCCGCTCGCGGCAGGACCGAGGAAGGCGCCGATGGACCCGATCCGGGCGCCGAGTTCGACCATTGCGCGCAGGGTGGCGGGCACGATGCCGATCCGGGCGCCGACGCGGCCCGCATGGACCCCCGCGATCACACCGGCGTCGTCGTCGCTGAGGAGTACCGGGACGCAGTCGGCGGACAGCACGGCGAGGGCGAGACCGGGCGTGGTCGTGACCAGCGCGTCGGTGGCGGGCACCGGCTCGGGAACCGGTCCGTCGACCACGGTGACGTTGCGACTGTGGATCTGTTCCATCCAGACCACCGACCCGGCCGCCACCCCGATCTGCTCGGCCAGCCGAATCCTGTTCGCCGCCACGGCTTCCGGATCGTCTCCGACGTGATCACCGAGATTGAACGAATCGTACGGTGACACCGAGACCCCGCCGGCACGGGTGGTGATGACACGACGCACCCGCATGCGCGGGCTCAGCGCTTCATGAACGACGGCACGTCGACATCGTCGTCGTCGAGCCGAACGGTGTTGCGGCGGGGCGGCTCCGGCTCCTGCTCGAACGGATCGCCCGCACCCTTCGGCATGTCCCCGAAGAGCGGATCGTTCTTCGGCGGCGACGCCACGGCGCCGGCCTGGCCCTGACCGACCGCGGAACGCCCCGCGGCGGCCGGGACGTCGGTCCGCTTCTTGGGTGAGCCACCGTCGAAGCCGGCGGCGATGACCGTGACCCGGACCTCGTCACCGAGGTTGTCGTCGATCACCGTGCCGAAGATGATGTTGGCGTCCTCGTGCGCGGCCTCCTGCACCTGGGTCGCGGCGTTGTGGATCTCGAACAGACCCAGGTCGCTGCCACCGGCGATCGAGATCAGCACACCGCGGGCGCCTTCCATCGAGGCCTCGAGCAGCGGCGAGTTGATCGCGGACTCGGCGGCCTTGCGCGCACGCTCCTCGCCGCGGGCCGAACCGATGCCCATCAGCGCGCTGCCGGCATCGCTCATGACGCCCTTGACGTCGGCGAAGTCGACGTTGATCAGGCCCGGCGTGGTGATGAGGTCGGTGATGCCCTGCACGCCGTTGAGGAGCACCTCGTCGGCACTGCGGAACGCGTCCATCAGGCTGACCTGCGCGTCGCCGAGCTGCAGTAGACGGTCGTTGGGGATCACGATCAGGGTGTCGCAGGACTCGCGCAGCGCGGTGATGCCCGCCTCGGCCTGTCCGCCGCGTCGCTTGCCCTCGAAGGCGAACGGCCGGGTGACCACGCCGACGGTGAGCGCGCCGAGCTTGCGCGCGATCGACGCGACCACGGGTGCACCACCCGTTCCGGTCCCGCCGCCCTCGCCCGCGGTCACGAAGACCATGTCAGCGCCCTTGAGCAGTTCCTCGATCTCGTCGCGCGCGTCCTCGGCGGCGCGGCGACCGACCTCGGGATCGGCACCGGCGCCGAGACCCCGTGTCGAGTCGCGCCCGACATCGAGCTTGACGTCGGCGTCGCTCATCAACAACGCCTGGGCGTCGGTGTTGATCGCGATGAACTCGACTCCCTTGAGTCCCTGTTCGATCATGCGGTTGACGGCATTCACGCCGCCACCGCCGATGCCGACGACCTTGATGACGGCCAGGTAGTTGTGCGGTGGCGTCATGCGCTCGCCTTCCTTGTGTGGTCGATCTCGTTGTTCGAGTTCTGGTCTCGATATGTCCTGTGTGAACCGGCCGGTCCACGTCCCGCTCGCGACAAACCCTAAACCTGAACCATAGATTTAGAGTTATGTCAAGTAACTCGTTGTGGTGATGACGCTAGGCATCGCAGGCCCCGGTATCCAGATCCGCGCTCGGCGTGTCGGGAAGTCGTGGCGAAATCCGCCGGAACCCTCAGCTTTTCGCCGCCCCACGGGGGTCGTCCGGTTCCGTCTCGCGGGTCCGCCTCACCCCGACCGGTGATTTCGAGGTCGGCCGGACCCGGCGTGCGTCACCGATAGGCCGGGAACTCAGGACTCGACACGTTGTACATCCGCGCCTCGCGGGTGAGCAGATGCGTCAGTGTGCGGGCCTTCTCGGCGCCGCGGTCGCTGTCCCCCCACACCACGGTGCGCTTCTCCGACAGCGTGAACTCGATGTCGACCGGCGAGGTCGCGGTCACCCGGATGACCTGCCGCGCCAACGATTCGGGCAAGCCCGCCACCGCCGCGATGGTCTCCCTGGTGGTCGGGTCCGCCGGCCCCGGGTTCGGGGTGTCGAGAACCGGGAGCTTGAGCACCTCGGGCGGGACGCCCTGCGTGCGGTCGTAGTCGAGGAACGCCACCCCGGACTTGTCGAGCACGTGGACGTCGTCGCCGTTGTTCACGATCACGACCGGGACCCGCTCGACGACGGTGATGGTCAGCGACGAGGGGTAACTCCGCTGCACGCGCGCCGATTCGACGGACGCGATGGTGGCGACACGCTGCGCGACCGCCCGGGTGTCGACCTGCAGCAGCGGGGTGCCCGACGGCACTGCCGCGACCCGCAGGATCTCGTCGGCCGGAATCGACCCGTTGTCGCGGACGTCGGTGCCGCGCACCGACATCAGCGGCGTGAGGTAGGCGATGAGCACCAACCCGACGCCGGCCGCGACCACCATGAGCGTGCCGAGGACCACGCGCGACCGGCGGCGCTGCGGCCAGCGGATCACGACACCCGCCCCGTCCGGCCGTCGGAGTCCGCCGGGCCGTCGGTCGGAGTCGCGCCCGAACCCGTCACAATGGCGGTGTCGGCGGTCGTCGAGGTCGAGGCCAGGGCGTCGAGGATCTCCGGACCCTGCATGGTGATGTCGCCCGCCCCCAGGGTCAGCACGACATCCCCGGACCGCGCCAGTCGCGCGACCTGCGCGGCCAGCCGCGACAGGTCCGGGGCGAAAATCCCCGGCGCGGTCAGCTTGTCGGAGATCGTGCGCCCGCTGACTCCCGGGATCGGGGCCTCACGGGCCCCGTACACATCGGCGACGACCACTGCGTCGGCGAGGTCGAGAGCAGCGGCGAACTCATCGGCGAACTCGACGGTGCGTGAGTAGAGGTGCGGCTGGAACACCGCGATCACGCGCCCGCGCGAACCGCTCGGCCCGCCGCGGGCGGACACCATGTCCTGCGCCGCCGAGAGCACGGCCCGCACCTCGGTCGGATGATGGGCGTAGTCGTCGATGACCTCGACGCCGCCGCGCCGGCCGCGGAACTCGAAGCGGCGGTGGACACCGCCGAACGCGCCGATCCCGGCCACGATGGCGTCGAGCCGTCCGGCCCCGGTCGATGGGTCGGATGTCGCGACGCCGGGCTGCGCACCCACCCGGGCGGCACCGATCACCGCGGCGATCGCGTTGAGCGCCATGTGCTCGCCCGGGAGCGGGAGGACGATCGGTCGATCCTCGACATCCGGGCAGAGCGGGGAGGTGAACCGGACCGTGGCGGCTCCGCCGCCTCCGCGCGGCTCCCAGGACGTCATGGTCGCGACGTTGCGGACGGTCGGCGCCAGCGCGGCGTGGGTCCCCCGTCCGTATCCAAGGACCTCCACCCCGCGCGCGGTGAGCGACTCGGCGACGCGGCCGGCCAGGGCGGCCGAGCCCGGGTCGTCGAGGCACACGACGAGCGACCCGCCGCCCGCGATGCGCGCGACGAACAGGTCGAACACCTCGACATAGGCCTCGATGGAACCGAAGAAGTCGAGGTGGTCGGCGTCGATGTTGGTGACGACGACGACGTCGGGTGTGTACTCCAGCAGCGAGCCGTCGCTCTCGTCGGCCTCGGCGACGAAGATCGGGTCGCCACCGTGGTGGGCGTTGGTCCCCGACTCGTTCAGCTCGCCGCCGATCGCGAACGACGGGTCGGTCCCGGCATGCTGCAGCGCGACGACCGCCATCGAGGTCGTGGAGGTCTTGCCGTGGGTGCCGGCGATCAGCAGGCTGCGCTGACCCGCCATCAGCTCGGCCAGGACGCGGGGCCGCAGGAGGATCGGGATACCGCGCGACCGTGCCGCCACGAGTTCGGGATTGGTCTTGGGGATCGCGGCGTGAGTGGTCACCACGACAGACGGGCCACCGGGGATCTGGTCGAGCGCCGACGGATCGTGCCCGACCTGCACCCGGGCGCCGCGAGTCCGGAGTTCGAGGATGCCCCGACTGTTCTTGGCATCCGACCCCGACACCTGTCCCCCGCGGGCCAGCAGAATCCGGGCCAGCCCCGACATCCCGGCGCCGCCGATGCCGACCATGTGGACGCGGCTCAGTTCATCGGGCAGCGACCCCGGGGCCGACGCCGCCTCGTCCCTCTCCGTCGCTTCGCTCACGGCGTCATCGTTCACGGGCCGACCTCCCACTGCGACGGCGTCCGGCCCGGAAATCCTGCGCCAGTTCGATCGCCGCGGTCGCCACCGCCGACGCCGCATCCCGGTGTCCGGTACCCGCCGCGGCGACCGACATCTGCTGCAGTCGCTCCGAATCCGTTAGCAGCGCAGGCACTTCGCGAGCAACCCAGTCGGCGTCCACCGTCGCATCGTCGACGAGCAGTCCCCCGCCCGCCTCCACGACCGGGAGCGCATTCAGTCGTTGTTCGCCGTTCCCGTGCGGCAGCGGGACATAGATCGCGGGCAACCCGGTCGCCGACACCTCGGCGACGGTCATCGCGCCGGACCGGCACATCACGAGATCCGCGGCGGCGTACGCGAGATCCATCCGTTTGAGATACCCGACAGCGCGGTAGGGCGGCGCGTCATCGACGACGGCGGGGTCGATCGAGTTCTTGGGACCGTAGGCGTGCAGCACGCCGATGCCGGCCTCACCCAATGTCTTCGCCGCGCCCGACACGGCGTCGTTGAGTCGTTGCGCGCCCTGCGAGCCGCCGAAGACGAGCAGCGTCGGCGCATCGTCGTCGAGGCCGAAGTAGTGGCGCGCCTTCGCCCGCAGGGCGGGCCGGTCCAGTTCGGCGAGGACACCGCGCACCGGGATTCCGACGACCGTCGCATCGAGCCCGGAACCGTCGACCGCCGCCAGAACCCGATCGGCGAACCGGGCACCGACCTTGTTGGCGATGCCGGCCGAGGCATTGGCCTCATGGATGACGATCGGGATCCGATTGCGTCGGCGCAGGTGCATCTGCGCCGCGAGGTACGCCGGCACGGAGACGTAGCCACCGAAACCGATGACCACGTCGGCGTCCACCTCGTCGAGAACCTTGCGGGTGGCGGCCACCGAACCCAGCAGACGGCCGGGGGTGCGCGCCAGGTCGAGGCCGGGTTTGCGCGGCAACGGCACCGGCGGGATCAGCTGCAGGTCGTATCCGCGTTCCGGGACGAGATCGACTTCGAGGCCCCGACTGGTACCCAGCGCCGTGATACGGGCCGTCGGATCGATGCGGCTGACCGCGTCGGCGACGGCGAGGGCGGGTTCGATGTGACCGGCCGTGCCGCCGCCTGCGACGACCACCGACAACGGCCGGCCGTTCGGCCGTCCGGTCGTATCAGCTTGTACCGCACCCGAACTCACCGGCGTCGTCACTCCATTTCAGCTTTCGATCACAATCGTCGCGGGCTTCTGGCCGGGAGATCTCCCGTCGCGGGCCCGCACCTCAGCCGCCCCGGCCGCCGGTCACCGACGGCCGGCGCCGCGTACATACGGCCCGCTCGCTCCGCTCCCGGCGCCCTGTACATACGACCCGCTCGCTCCGCTCCCGGCGCCGCGTACATACGACCCGCTCCCCCGATACCCGACACCGTAGTCGACGCCGCTCCGCGAAGAAGTCCCCGGCCGGGCCCGCCCGCGCGGGACACCCGCCCGGCCGGAGGCCGCCGACCGGGCTCCTCGGGTGTCGCCGGCACCGGATCGCGTCGACGACCGACCCTGCCGCCGATCGTCCCGCGCGGACTGCGACGGGGCGGCACGCCGCTGCGACGTCTCGGCGGCACGCCGCCAGGGCAACGGGAAGCGTCGACGGCCACGTCCGGCATCGGCCGACGGCGCGGGCCCGCTCGGCGGACGGCGACGCGACTGCGGTCCCCGGCCGCCGCGACCGGCACCGGCCGTCGGACGCGGACCGGCCGTGCGACGCTGGTCCAGTCGATCGCGCAGCGACTCCGCCCGTGTCTGTCGGTAGGCCACCGGCGTCGGCAGGCGCAGCCACCGTGCCACGCGGCTCGGCGACCCGCCGGTGAGCGTCGCGACCGCCTCGGGTTCGTGCCTCGCGGCGTTGGCGAGCAAACCGAGCATCGCGAGGACGGTCAGCGTCGACGTGCCACCGGCCGAGATCAGCGGCAGCTGGATTCCGGTCACCGGCAGCAATCCGATGACGTAGCCGATGTTGATGAACGCCTGCGCGGTGATCAGCACCGTGATGGTCGCCGACATCAGGCGCAGGAAGGGATCGGTCGACCGGGATGCGATCCGGAAGCCGATGTAGGCGAGGACGACGAACAGGAACACCACCATGAGCCCGCCGAGGAGCCCGAGCTCCTCGCCGATGATCGCGAAGATGAAGTCGTTGTGCGCGTTCGGAAGATAGTTCCACTTGGCACTCGACTGGCCGAGGCCCACGCCGAAGACCCCGCCGTTCGCGAGCGCGTAGGTCGCCTGGCGCGCCTGATAGCCGGCCCCCTGCGGGTCGTCGACGTTGCCGAGGAAGCTCATCACGCGCTGCGAGCGGTAGCCTTCGGCCAGGGCGAGGATCACGGCGAGCGCGATGCCGGACACCGCGAACGAGACGAAGACCTTGACCGGCAGTCCCGCGAACCACAACAGCGCACCGACGATGATCGCGATGGTGATCGTCGTCGACAGGTTCGGCTCGAGGATGATGAGCAGGCACACGAGCATGGCCACCGGGACGAGCGGGACCAGCAGCTCGCGCAGGGAGGCGTTGTCCCGCCGGCGCGAGGCCAGCAGGTGCGCACCCCAGATACACAACGCGACCTTCACCAGCTCCGACGGCTGCACCGACAGGCCGTAGATGACGAACCAGCGGCGTGCGCCCTGACTGAGCGTGCCCACGCCGGGGATGAGGACCAGCGCCAGGAGCACCACCGCGACGAACATCGCGGGAGCGGCGAACCGTCGGAGCAGCCGCACCGGAATCCGCAGCATGAAGTAGAAGACCACCAGGCCGAGCAGGGCGAAGATCACCTGCGTGGCGAACAGCCCGTACGCCGAACCCTCTTTGGAATACCCCTCGACCGACGACGCCGAGAGCACCATCACCAGGCCGAATGTGGTGAGCAGGAACGACATCGTGAGAATCAGCTGATACGACGCCAGCGGACGTGCCAACAGGTTGCGGATGGCGTCGAGCACGATCGCCGGGATCGACGCGGCGGTCGCTGCTGCCGCACCTGCGGAGCGGCCCGAGGCGTCGTCCGGTGCCGACCTGCCACCGGTCCCGCCCTTCACGCCCGGCCGTTCGTCTCTCGTGCGCGTCCCGCCACCGGCGTCCCCGCCGGTCTCGTCATCAGCGCTCCCGTTGTCGGCAGCGACACCATCGTCTGCGACGCCGTCGAGACCGCTGCGGTCATCGGCATCGTCGACGGGGTCGTTGTCTGCGGCCGGGTTCCGGCTGCTCATCCGACTCAGCGTCCGGTGTCGGGCGAGCCGGCGATCCGACGCGCGGCGGCGGCGAACGCGTCACCGCGCGCGCCGTATCCGGCGAACATGTCCAGCGAGGCCGCCGCGGGTGCGAGCAGCACGGCGTCGGGCGCGGACGGGCTCGCCTCCGCGAGCACCCACGCCTCCTCGACGGCCCGGTCCATGACCGCCACCGATGTCGAGGAGCCCGTCCCCGGGAGATCAACTGCTGAGGCTTGGGGACCGGCCTGTCCCGGACGATGCACGTTCACCGTGCCATCGTCCCCTGTGAATACTGTGACTGTTGGGACTTCTGGGGCGTGTCGCGCGATCGCCTCGATCACCAGGTCTCGGTCACGGCCGATCGCGACCACCCCGGCCAGCCGATCGCCCACCGCGGTGAGCATCTCGTCCATCGACGCACCCTTGAGCAGACCGCCCGCGATGAGGACGACTCGGTCGAGGGCGGCGACCGCCGCCTGGGCTGCGTGGGGGTTGGTGGCCTTGGAGTCGTCGACGAAGTCGATCCCGTTCCGCGAGGCGACGACCTCGCCGCGATGACCGGCCGGCCGGAAGGACGCCAGCCCCGCCCGTATCGCCTCCGGCCCGATGCCGGCCGCGAGCGCGAGAGCCGACGCGGCCAGCGCATCGGCGACACCCGACGGTCCGGCCGGGCGCACCTCGTCGGCGTCGTACAACCGGCCCGCGTCGAAGGCGCGGTCGATCAGCACACCGTCCGCGACGCCGAGCTGTCCGGGCTGCGGCTCGCGCAGCGTGAAACCGATCCGGCGGCCCGCGGCGGGCAGGCCGGACGCGACCGGGTCGTCGAGTCCGACGACACTCACCGCACCGCGCAGCGCTCCCGCCTTGGCAAGTGCGTACGCCTCGAAGGTCCCGTGCCAGTCGAGGTGATCCTCGGCCACGTTGAGCACGACTCCCGCATGCGGACGGACCGACGGCGCCCAATGCAGCTGAAATGACGACAGTTCGGCGCACAGCACGTCCACCCTGGGCTCGGCCTGCATCGCGTCGAGCACCGGGAGCCCGATGTTGCCACAGGCCGCACCCCTGCGGCCCGACGCCTCGACGATCCCGGCGAGCATCGACGTGGTCGTCGTCTTGCCGTTGGTGCCGGTCACGACAAGCCAGGTGCGTGGTTCGCCCAGCAGTCCCGCGGCGTCCACGCGCCAGGCCAGTTCGACCTCGCCCCAGACCGGTACGCCGGCGGTGGCCGCGGCCGCCACCAGGTGGTGGGTGGGCGCGAAGCCGGGTGACACGATCACGACCGTGGCCGTCGCCAGTCGCCCGGGACCGGTGAGCAGATCCGAGACGGCGACCGGTTCGACGCCCTGGGACATCAGTTCGGCGACCCCGGAGACCGCCGCGGCCGCGGCGTTCCGGTCGACGGGCGCCGCGTCAGCACCGGCGAACCGGTCGTCGGCGAGCAGGACATGCGCGCCGAGCGTCACCAGGAACCGGGTGGCGGACAACCCCGCGGTCCCGGCCCCGCCGACCACGACGGTCCGGCCGGCCAGTGCGCGCGGGTCGGGCCCCCCGGGGGTCGGGACCGCCGCCGGGCGATCAGCCATTGGTGGTCAGGAACTCGCCGTAGAACAGCGACAGGCCGAGCGCACAGGCGATGGCGGTGAGCAACCAGAATCTGATGATCACCGTGGTCTCCGCCCAGCCACCGAGTTCGAAGTGGTGATGGAACGGCGCCATCCGGAACACGCGACGACCGGTGGTCCGGAAGAAGGCGATCTGGATCACCACCGACATGATCTCGGCGACGAACAGCGCGCCGATGACGACCGCGAGCAACTCGGTCCGCGTGGTGATCGACAGACCGGCGAGCATGCCGCCGAGGGCGAGCGAGCCGGTGTCGCCCATGAAGATCTTGGCGGGCGCCGCATTCCACCAGAGGAAGCCGAGGCACGCTCCACCGCCGGCCACCGCGATGAGCGCGAGGTCGAGGGGGTCACGGACCTGGTAGCAGCCGGTGGGGATCTCGCTCGGCGGTTTCGCGCCGCCCGCACAGGCGTTGACGAACTGGAAGAAGGTGACCAGGACGTAAGAGCCCAGGACCATCGCCATCGAGCCGGCGGCCAGGCCGTCGAGCCCGTCGGTGAAGTTCACCGCGTTCGACCAGGCCGCGACCACCAGCCAGCAGAACACCACGAACACGACCGACCCGAGCGTGATCGCATCGATGTCGCGGACGTAGGACAGGTTCGTGCTCGCCGGCGTGTAGCCGTAGTCGTTGCGGAACTGCAGCACCAGGATGCCGAAGAGGATGGCGGCGATGAACTGCCCGATCGACTTCGCGGTCTTGTTCAGACCGAGATTGCGATGCTTGCGGATCTTGATGATGTCGTCGAGGAACCCGACGACGCCCAACGCGGTCGCCAGCCCCAGGACGAGCAGTCCGGAGGCGGTCGGCCCGTTCCCGGCATCGGTGAAGACCCCGACGAGGTGGGCGCCGAAATAGCCGGCCCAGAGGGCGGCCAGGATCGCGACGCCGCCCATCGACGGGGTCCCGCGCTTGGTCTGGTGGCTCTGCGGGCCCTCGACCCGGATCTCCTGCCCGAAGCCCTGCCGGGAGAACACCTTGATGAGGACCGGCGTCAGCAGGATCGACACCGCGATCGCGATCGCCCCCGCGAGGAGTATCTGTGTCACCGCGTTGCCCCCGCATCCTCTCCGTACGCGACCGGTCTGTTCCCGACCGCGATCTTCCCGAACCTGCCTGACACCCCGCGGCGGAGCGGCATCGTCGGCCCACTCACGCCCGCGCGAGCGCTCACGGTGCCGCCTCGTCGCCGGCAGGGGCGTCGACGACCCGCCATCCGCCCCGCTCGGACCACGCGGTGATCACGGAGTCGAGATCGGCGCCGGCCGCGGCCAGCAGGATGACGTCGCCGGCGGTGGGCTGCCAGTCCGGTTCGGTGTCGGCGAGTCGGGCGGCGGCGTCGACGGACTCGACGATAAGCGCCTCGTCACCCCACGAACCCTCCATGACCGCGCCCTGGTGCAGCGCGTGCACCGATCGTGAATCCCCCACGCAGAGAGTCTTGTCGACGGCCAGTCGGACCGCCAGGCGACCCAGCAGATCGTGTTCGACGACGCGCTGGTTCTCGGTCAGGCCGGCCGGCGAGGCCAGCTCGGCGATGACCGCCCAGGTGCGGCCGGCGCCGGCGGACTCGGCGAGGCGCCGGATCAGCCGGCGGGCGTCGTCGACCGACACCGGCGCATCGCCGCGGATGACCGTCACCGCTCCGGTGGTCATCGTTCGCTCTCCGCGACCGCACCCGGAGCCTCGGCTGCGCGGGACTCGAGCGCACGGGCGACGACCTCCCGATCGTCGAACGGATGCTTCACGCCGTCGATCTCCTGTCCTGCCTCGTGTCCCTTGCCGGCGACCAGCACGATGTCGCCGGGCCGTGCCCAGGCGACGGCCGCCTCGATCGCGGCGGCGCGATCGCCGATCTCCCGGATCGGTTCCGCGCCGCGGGGGCGCTCGGTTCCGGGCACGGCCTGTGCACCGGCGAGCACCTCGGCCCGGATCGCACCCGGGTCCTCGGTACGCGGGTTGTCGTCGGTCACGACCACGAGTTCGGCACCGCGCGCGGCCGCTTCCCCCATCAGCGGCCGTTTGCCGGTGTCGCGATCGCCGCCGGCACCGACGACGATGGCCACCCGTCCGGTCGTCTGCCCGCGCAGTGTCGCCAGCACCGCCTCGATCGCGCCCGGCTTGTGCGCGTAGTCGACGAGGGCCAGGAACGGCTGTCCACGATCGATGCGCTGTAGGCGTCCCGGGACGCTCACCGACGCGACCGCCTCGAGTGCGGTGGGCACCGGCACCCCGGCGGCGTGTGCCACGGCGACGGCCAGGAGCCCGTTGGCCACGTTGTACCGGCCGGGCAATGGGATGAGGAGCTCGTGCTCACCGTCCGGCTCGGTGAACGGGGTGCGTGACGAGCCGTCGTCGGCGAGCGACGACTCACCCGCATGCCAGTGGGCCGACGTCGGCCCGGTGGACACCAGGACCGGTTGCAGATGGGCAGCTTCGCCCGGCCGCCGGGCGAGCTCGGCCATTCGCCGACCCCACTCGTCGTCGACGCACACGACCGCCCGGACCGCGTGCGTCGGGGCGGACGGGACGAACAACTGGGCCTTTGCGTCGAAGTAGGCGCGCATCGTGAGGTGGAAGTCGAGGTGGTCCTGCGAGAGGTTGGTGAACGCGCCGATCGCGAAATGCGCACCGTCGACGCGACCGAGCGCCAGCGCATGACTCGACACCTCCATGACGACGATGTCGACGCCGTCCTCGAGCATCGCTGCGAGCAGGGCCTGCAGGGTCGGCGCCTCCGGCGTGGTCAGCGAACTCGGTTGGGCGACGCCGTTCACGCGGGTCTCGACGGTGCCGATGAGCCCTACCGAGTGCCCGGCGGCCAGCAGGGCGGCCTCGACCAGATAGGACGTGGTGGTCTTGCCCGACGTGCCGGTGATGCCGATCAGCTTGAGTCGTTGGGACGGATTGCCGTACACGCGGGCGCTGACATTGCCGAGAACCGTGCGGGGAGCGGGATGGATGAGGACCGCGACGGCCGTCTCCGGCGGCAGGACGCGAGCCAGTTCGGCCCGGCCGGCGGGGTCGGTGAGGATGGCCGTCGCACCGGCCGCCACGGCCTGATCGGCGAACTTCGCGCCGTGCGTGCTGGCCCCGGGCAGAGCGGCGAACAGGTCACCGGGCCGGACGTCCTGCGCCCGCAGGACGACCCCGGTCACCTGGGTCTCGGCGTCGGCGCCGCCGACCAGGTCGAGTCGGGCCCCGGTGGCGGTGGACAACACGGACACCGGTGTCGGCGTGACATGACGCGGACGGATGGGTCCGCCACTCCGGTCGGGTGATGGTCGACGAGACGCCATCGGTGCTCCTCGCCTCCTCGGTTCTTCTCTCGGCGTTTCCCACGGGCGAGCGAACATGCTCGCTCCTCGGGACTGTGCTGGTCGTGCGGGACTGCTCGGTACGGGTGTCGGTGTCAGGACGTCGGACCGGGCTGTGCCGCGAGGTGCGTCGGTGCCTCGTCGGGAGGCGCAGAATCGCACTCACGATACCGACCCGCCCCGACGCCACGGCACACGGTGCGCCCGTGGCCGCACCTGTCCGGGTGCTCGGCTGATCGGCGACGGACGCCGCGGGCGCTACCGCGCGGTCAGGGTCAGCCGCGGCGTCGGCGCGGACAGCGGCACCTGGGCGCGCTGGAGCATCCACGACGCGATGGTGGAGAACAGCGGAGCCGCCGACTGACCGCCCGACCCGTCGGAACTGCGCCGTGGGTTGTCGAGCATGATCCCGACGACGTAGCGCGGGTTGTCGGCCGGGGCGATGCCCGCGAACGTGATGTTGTACCGCGAGTTCGAGTAGCACCCACAGGATGGATCGACCTGCTGCGCGGTGCCGGTCTTGCCGCTCACCTGGTAGCCGTCGACGGCCGCCTTGGTCCCGGTGCCCTGTTGCTCACCGGTCGGGTCGTCTTGCACCACCGACCGGAACATGTCCCGGACGGTCCGGGCGGTGGACTCGCTCACAACCCGGACGGGTTGGGGCCGCGCCCGGTCGTCGGGCGCCGACCCGTCCCGCTGTTCCGACGCCAGGATGCGCGGCGGAATGCGCAAGCCGTCGTTGGCGATCGCCTGATACATCGCGGTCATCTGCAGCAGCGACATCGAAAGGCCCTGTCCGATGGGCAGGTTGGCGAACGAGCCACCGGACCACTGACTCAGGGCGGGAACCTCTCCCGCGCTCTCCGCGGGCAGGCCGACCCCGGTTCGCTGACCGAGACCGAATTTCTTGACCATGTCGGCGAAGCGCTCTTCGCCGATCCGCTGCGCGAGCATCAGGGTGCCGACGTTCGACGACTTACCGAAGATGCCGGTGGTCGTGTACGGCTCGACCCCGTGCTCCCAGGCGTCGCGCACCGTCACCCCTGCCATCCGGATGCTGCCCGGAACACGGTGCACCGTCTCGGGCCGGGTGATGCCGTACTCGACGGCGGCCGCGGCGGCGATGAGCTTGTTGACCGAACCCGGCTCGAACGGCGAGGTGACGGCGGGGTTGCCCAGCTCGGCATCGGGCTGATCGGACAACGGGATGGATGCGTTGAACGTCCCGTCGTTCGCCATCGCCAGCACCTCACCGGTCTTGGCATCGAGCACCACGGCCGACGCGCCCTGCGCACCCGATGCCTGCTTGGCCTTCATGACCTGGCTCTGGACGAACCACTGGATGTCGGAGTCGAGGGTGAGGCGTACCGTCGCCCCGTTGAGAGCCGGGTGCACGTTGCGCATGCTGCCGGGGATGACGGCCCCGTCCGATCCCCGGTCGTAGGTCCGCGAGCCGTCCGTCCCGGACAGGATCGAGTCCAGCGATGCCTCGAGCCCGATGAGTCCATTGCCGTCGTAGTTCACGTCGCCGACCACGTTCGCCGCCAGCGACCCACCCGGGTACAGGCGGATGCTCTGCGGGTCGGCACCGACCTCCGGGAAGTCCTCGGTGATCCGGGACGCGACGTCGGGGCTCACGGACCGCGCGAGGTACACGAAAGTGTCCTCGCCGGTGACCTTCTCGAGGAGATCCTCCTCGCTGATCGAACCACCGAGGGCCACCGACACCCCCTTCGCGATCTCCTCGAGCCTGGTCTCGACGTCGGGAAGCGCGGGGTTCTTGCGGTGCTCTTCCTCGATCGTCTTGCGAACGGCCTTGGGCAGGAACGTCAACGACCGCGCTTCGTCGGTGTAGGCCAGCGGGCGCCCGTTGCGGTCGAGGATCGCACCGCGCTTGGCGGTGAGGACCTGCGTGTACTCGCGCTGCTGTGCGGCCTCGGCAGAGATCGAACTCGCCTGCACCGTGTGGACGACGATCATCTTGACCGCGACGGCGAGGACGACCAGCAGGACCACCACGCCCGCCGCGCGCGCACGGAAGACGAAACCCTGCGGCCCACGGCCGTTCCGCCCGCCGGGCCCCTTCCGATCCGATCCTCCCGACCCCGCCCCGGGTCCACGCCCAGGTCGGCGTCCCGGACGCGACGGGCCGGCGCCGAGCCGCTCGAAGGTCGCACGTGTCATGGTCGTCAATTGTTCACCGCTTCAACGTGGTTACCCCGGATTTGACCCCGGCGGGTTGGAGATGGCGCCGGAGATCCAGCGCACTTCGGAAGCGCGGATCGGGGCGAACTCACGGGGCGGGCACCACATTCGGCGCCGGAGTCGGGGCCGACGGCGCGGCCGGGGGCACGGCACCGGCCCCGGAGGGAGCCGGACTCGCCCCGGACGGGAGCGGATTCGCGCCGGGCGGTGCGGTCTGCGACGGAGACGGTCCGCCGGCCGCCGGGTCGCCGGATGCCGGTTGCGACGATGTGGGTTGCGACGGTGCGGGTTGCGGTGTGGACGTCCCGCCCGCCTCGGGTCCCGCGGAACCCGATCCGCCGCCCAGCCCGATCGAGTCGTCGACCTCGCTCGGGTCGATCGATTCCGCGGGATCCGGTGCGGTATCGGGATTCAGGCTCCCCATCGGACGCCCGGACGCGGGCTCCGGCTTGCCCACCACGCGCGGGCGTCGCGGGTCGTCGACGATCATCCGAGCGGGGTTGTCGGCGGGGATCATGCCGAGACGTGCTGCCTTGTCGGACAATTCAGGCGCCGAGTTGCCCGATTCGTACGTGCGCTTGAGCGCGTCGCGCTGATCGATGAGGGACTGGTTCTGCGTCCGCTCGATTCCCAGCTTGTAGGAGTCCTGCGCCGCCTTGGTCGACAACCACAGGCTGAGACCGAGTCCGAGGACGAGCAACGCGATCACCGGCACGACAAACGGGGTGTGCTGCAGTCGCTCTCGCAGGGACACCCCGGTCATGGACAGTCCGCCGCCGGTACGACGCGGCGGCGTGGCACGACCCGCCGCGGAGCGTCGGTGTCGACGGTCGAGTGCCCGCTGGGCGGCCCTCGATCGCGTCGCACGTTCGGACTCGATGCGGGTTCGGCGTGACCGTCGCGAATCGCGCTCGTCCCCGGCGGACCGCGACGGGGCCTCGTGCAGGATGGTCATGCTCAGCCCTTCTTCTCGACTCGTTCGATCGCGCGGACACGCACCGGCGCCGAGCGCGGGTTGGTGGCCAGTTCGTTCTCGTCCGGACGTTCGGCGCCCCGTGTGACGAGACGGAACTCCGGTGCCGTGCCGGGCAACTCGACCGGGAGGCCGGGAGGCGAGGTGGACGATGTGCGCGTCGCGAACTCGCGCTTGACGATCCGATCCTCGAGAGACTGGTAACTCATCACGGCGATCCGTCCGCCCACGGCGAGCGCGTCCAGCGCGGCCGGCAGAGCCTTACGCAGGACATCCAATTCGTGGTTGACCTCGATGCGCAGCGCCTGGAACGTCCGCTTCGCCGGGTGCCCGCCGGTCCGCCTGGTGGCGGCCGGGATGGCGTCGTAGAGGAGTTCGACGAGACGCGCGCTGGTCGTGAAGGGCTCCTTGTCCCGCTCCCGCAGGACCGCCGAGGCGATCCGGCCGGCGAAGCGCTCCTCCCCGTAATCGGAGAGCACACGGGCCAATTCGCCGTGCGAGTACGTGTTGAGCACGTCGGCGGCGGTGAGCGGGTCGTCGGCGTTCATGCGCATGTCGAGCGGCGCATCCACCGCATAGGCGAAACCGCGTCCGGCCTGGTCCAGCTGCATCGACGACACCCCGAGATCGAACAGTGCGGCATCGATGACCGACTCCCCCGCTGCGTCCATCACGTCGCGGATCTCGTGAAAGGTGGCCTGGTGCAGCGAGATCCGGTCGGAGTACGACGTCAGGCGCTCGCGGGCGATGTCCAGTGCCGAGGCGTCCCGATCGATGCCGACCACGCGGACGTTCGGGAACGACTCGAGAACCAGTTGACTGTGCCCGCCCGCGCCGAGCGTGGCGTCGAGGAAGACGCGCGGATCGTCGGAATCCAGTGCGGGGGTCATCAGTTCGACGATGCGCGCACCCATGACGGGGATGTGACCGAACTCGCCGGACCGACGCGGTTCGTCCTCGGCATCGACCATGATGAAGACCCCCCATCGGCATGTATGCGGTATCGGCGGTGGGCGGATGCCTCGGGTCGGCGAGAGCAGGCGATCGGATGGAGCGGGGTCCCGACCCGATCACGCACCTGGCGTTGGGGAAGTACGCCAGGGTCGCCACCGGGCCGGGGCCTCGTGCCACCCGAAGCCGCTGGGCACCGAACTCGCCCATCGGTTGCTGTCTCTTCGGTCGGTTTCTGGTCGGTTGCTGTCGTTGGTGTTGCTGTCTCGGCGGTGTGGCGGGCCGGTCCTCCGGCTACAGCACCGCGTTCAGCGCGGCTGAGTTGGCGGCCGAGAAGTTCTCCTCGTGCCGCGTCTGGTACTCGTTCCATGCGGCCGAGTCCCAGATCTCGAGGTGATCGAAGCTGCCGAACACCACGCACTCCTTGGACAACCCCGCGTACACGCGATGGTCGCCGGACAGGCTGATCCTGCCCTGACCGTCCGGTCGCTGCTCTTCCGAACCGGCGAAGAACGTCCGCTGGAACGCGCGCAGATCAGGGTCGTTCCGAGACGCCTCGACGATCCGAGCGGCTATCGCGTCGAACTCTTCGGTCCGGTACACCGACAAGCTGTGATCTTGGCCTTTGGTGACCACTACCCCTCCTGCCAGTGCATCGCGGAACTTGGCGGGCAACGTGAGCCGCCCTTTGTCGTCCAATTTGGGCGTGTAGGTACCGACGAATCGCACGGACACGTCGACACCTCCTGCCCACCGGGTTCCGCGTCGTATCTCGCCTCACCCAGTGCTGCCACAGTACCCCACTTTCCACCACTTTCCACCCCCACCGCCCCCGCATTCACCCACTGACAGCAAATTCCCAGTTCAGGGAGCTCAAGTTGACAATGAACGCGCGTGTCCCCGGCGCGTCACGGGCCGAAAGAAGCGCATCAAGCGTGTGACCAGAGACACCGATGAGGTTCGAGAGGCGGGAAATCCAGGCATAGATCCTCTAGTGGGGCAAAGTGGGGCGTCCCGGTGGGGAGAAGTGGGGATCGCCGGTGGGGAGAAGTGGGGATGCCGGTAAAGAAGCGCGAGGATCGTCGACTGGGCGTCCGATCCTGTCGATCGTGCGCCCGAATCCGTCGGCCGTGCGCCCGAACCCGTTCAGCGTGCTCTGGAGAGCAATCGAGGACATGAAAGAGCCGCGTGCCCGAAGGCACGCGGCTCAGTCGTATGCGAAGTTGCGGGAGTCGGTCAGCCGATCGACGAACGCGGAGTCGGGATCAGCGGATCACTCCTGCTCGAACCGGCGATTGAATCGCTCCTCCATGCGTTCCGACAGCTTGCGCTTGGCGCCGGACGACCCCGATTGCTTCTTGCCGGACCTGGTCGACGACGAGCCCGCCTCGGCGGTGTTGTTGTCTCCCCAGAGTGCGAAGAGGCCGGCCCCGAACATCACCAGGAAGCCCAGGAGGCTCACGATCGGGAATCCGCCGATGTTGATGTTGACGATGAGTCCGCCGACCAGCATCACCAGGCCGACGACGAAGGCCGCTGCCGCCTGCAGGCGACGACGACCGCTCGACTTCCCAAGGCGCCGACGCTTGACACTGGACGCAAACTTGGGGTCTTCCGCGTACAGCGCGCTCTCGATCTGTTCGAGCATGCGTTGCTCGTGCTCCGAAAGTGGCACCGACCCTCCTTCTCACTGATCCGTGACGCCGACGAAGGTCACCCGCGACCGGAAAGGCGTCTGCGCCTATATCGTCCCATGATACGAGGTGAAATCGACCGCGACCACCATTACTCGCTGTTGCCGACGACCGGGCGGTGCCAGAAACCGCAAAGTGTGGCCGGATTCACGCCGTCGCGCCGATCTGCGGCGCTTCGGCACCGAGTTTTCCTTGCTCGTAGGCGATGACCATCGTCTCGACCCGACGCAGGAAGTCGAGGACGAGCAGCCGCATGCCGGCGACGCTGTCGGGGTCGATCGTGCGGATGATCCCGGACTCGATCTTCATCCGAACCGGCGACAGCGCGGCGAACCGGGCGGCGATCGGCGCCAGCTCGGGGGCGACCACACCGATGCGGGTCCAGGCGTTCGACGTCCTGCGCCGCACGGTCCCGACCGGTTCGTGCACGGCAAGGGCCGCGCCCGAGGCGCGGAGTGCGACGAGGTACAGCTGGCGGAACCGCTCGACGTCGTCGTCGACGCCGTCGGCATTGTCGAAGAGCACGTGTGCGCGCTCGAGGAGATCGCGCGCTCGACCGACCATCACCGGGTCGACGGGCGCCGCGTGGGTGAGAGCCGTGGCGCTGCGGTGTCTGGCCATGTCGTCCTCCTCGTGCGTATGGGCTGTGTCCGGCGGCAGACGCTTCCCTCGTCCGCCGCCGGACCGTGTCGTCGGATGAACGCGAACAGCTTGCGGAGGCACATTCATCGAACATCCGTTCGACACGTTCAATATAGCTATCCCGGCGTCGGCGTTCAAGACATCTGTGACCCGAAACCCCCGCCGGGGAGTACAACGCCACCACCTGCGGGCCGATTCCTGCCGAGTGTGCATCATCGATAGGACAATTCCCGGAAGTGGCCTGCGACGCGATGCCCCCGGCAGAGGGCGGCCCGCCCCAGCGGCAGCCGACCTCGTCTGCAGGTCGACGACGCAGGACGAACGATGCAGAGAACGGAAATCCGTTGACCATCCGCCTGGTGAGCCTGAGTGGCCAGGACGCCCGGGCCTGGCTCGAGCCGGCCCTGGAGATCTACGTGACCGCGATGAATTATCCGCGCGGTACGGAGATCCATCGGGCCGGGCTCTGGCGCGAACACATCGCGCGGCCCGGATGGCGTGCGGTGGGCGCGGTCGAGACGGTGACCCCATACGAGGCGCGGACCATGCCGGCCGCGCGGCGCCGGGTCGGTCCACCGGTCGGCTTCGGACCCGACGACCTGCTCGTCGGCATCGCCTACGGCTACACCGGCGCGACCGGTCAGTGGTGGAACCAGCAGCTGCGGCTCGGACTCCGCCAGACGGGCCGACCGCCCGAGACGGTCGAGGCGATCGCGCGCGATTACTTCGAGCTCACCGAGCTGCACGTCCACCCGACCGCCCAGGGCCGTGGGATCGGACAGGCGCTCCTCGCCCGGCTGCTGGCCGATCGGCCCGAACGCCATGTGCTGCTGTCGACCCCGGAGATCCCCGCCGAGGACAACCGCGCGTGGTCGTTGTACCGGCGGATGGGTTTCACCGACGTCCTGCGCCACTTCACCTTCACCGGCGATCCGCGTCCGTTCGCGTTCCTCGGCCGTCCGCTCCCCCTGGAACTGCAACCCCCGGCCGCCGCCCGCCGCGCCGGTACCGGGAGCTGACGATGCACGGCCCCCGGCGTGACGCCGTCGTCATCGGCGCGGGCCACAACGGCCTGATCGCCGCGGCCTACCTGGCACAGGCCGGACGGGATGTGGAGGTACTCGAGCGGGACGACATCCCCGGCGGCGCGGTCTCCACCGTCGAACGGTTCCCCGGCCATCGGGTCGACCGGGGGTCGTCGTCGCATCTGATGATCCGTCACTCCCCCGTCCTCGACGACCTCGACCTCGCCGCGCACGGCCTGCGCTACGTCGACTGCGATCCGTGGGCGTTCGTCCCGGCCACCGCGACCGCCCCGCCGATCGTCTTCCGCACCGACCTCGACGCGACGTGTGCTTCCATCGAGAACGCCTGCGGTGCGGCCGATGCCGCCGCATATCGACGGTTCGTGGAGACGTGGACGCCGCGGGCGCGGGCGGTCATGGATGCGTTCTACCAACCCGCGACGATGGGGAAGTTCGGCCGGGCCTTCGGCGGGCTCGGCGGCACCGCCACCACGGCACGCACGGGGTTGTTCGGCCGGCGCGGCGGCCGGGTGCTGAACCTGACCGCCGAATTGATGGCCTCCGGCGATTCCCTCCTCGACGAGTATTTCGAGTCCGAACAGCTCAAGGCCGGACTCGCGTGGTTCGGCGCCCAGTCCGGACCGCCCATGAGCGCACCGGGCACGGCGCCGATGATCGGATTCGCCGCACTCATGCACCGAATCCCGCCCGGACGCGCGATCGGGGGCAGCGGCGCCCTCACCGAGGCCCTCGTGCACCGAATCCACCAGGACGGCGGCCGTGTCTCCTGCGGCGACCCCGCGGTCTCCGTCGCCCGCTGCGGCGACCACTGGCGGGTGCTCACCGGCACGGGTCAATCCCGTTGTGCCGCAACAGTCATCCACGCCTGCCACGTGCTCACCACGCTCGACCTCCTCGCCGCCGGCGGTTTCGACGCGGGCGTCATCGACCGCTGGCGACGCGCCATCGTCGTGGGCAGCGGGATCGGGATGGCGGTTCGCCTGGGGACGACCGGCCTGCCCGACTACCAGGGGCTGCCCGGCGACCTGCCCGAGCACGGCGTCCATTCGGCTCTCGGACTGCTGGTCACCGACCGCGCCCACCTCACCCGAGCCCATGCCGCGGCGTCGGTGGGCGAGCTCCCGCCGCGCCCGGCTGTGGTCGCGATGAGCTATTCGGCGATCGATCCGACGCTCGCGCCCCCGGGCCGCTCCGTCATCAATCTCTGGGCACAGTGGCATCCGTACCGGCTGGCCGACGGCGACTGGCCGGCCGCGGCGGACCGCGCCGCGAAGGCCGTCGTCGACGAGGTGGACCGCCACGCGCCCGGTTTCGCCGAGTCGGTCGCGCATCGGTACGTCCAGACGCCGCGAGATCTGGCCGATGAGCTGGGCCTGATCGGCGGCAACATCATGCATGTCGAGATGTCCATCGACCAGATGTTCATGTGGCGTCCCACCCCCGACCTCGCCGGACACCGCGTCCCCGGTGCCGACGGCCTGCTCCTCGCCGGAGCGTCGACTCACCCCGGCGGAGGTGTCACCGGCGCGAGCGGTTACATCGCCGCCCACCTGGCGCTGCGACGCGGGCGTCGGGGTCTCGGCCGTCGGCCCTGACACCGCCGACACCCGACGCGGCGCGGTGTGACCGGTGCCCCGCGGTCCGGCCGGGGTCTGGCACGATGAGCACCGTGCGTTCGTCGAATCCCGTACCGGGTGCGCCCGGGTCCCGCCGAGCCCGGCGCCTGTTGCCGTCCGCGGTCGCCGTCGCTCTCGTCGCCCTCTCCCCGCTGATGGCCGGTTGTCTCGAACGGTCGACGACGGTGGGAGATCGCTACTCGGGGAGCGTCGTCGTGGCGACCACCCCGGACAATCCGCGCGGGACACCGCAGTTCGACCTCCCCGAGTCGATGGTGGGGCAGGTCTCGGTGACCGACTACAAACAGGTGCCCGATCGTCCCGAGGCGCCGTCGTCTCCGGGCGCCGGACCCGAGAACACGGCGGATTCCCCCTCCCCCTCCGAGCCCGCCGGAAACGACGAGGCCGGCGCGGACGAGAACCCCGCCGAGGACGATCCCGCCACGCGCGTCGGAACGCGGGCGTCGTTCAGCGATCTCACCGCGGGACAGTTCGCCCAGCTGGGCGACATCGTGGCCGACGCCTACGGAGACACCTCGCTGACGATGGACCTCACCGCCAAGCGCAGCGGGGAGGTGGTGCGGTTCCGCGGCGACGCCGATCTGACCGAGCTGGTCCCGGACCGCGACTACGTGCAACTGACCGTCACCTTCGGCGGTCCGGTGACCGCGACGAACGGCGAGCAGGTCGGCGAGTCCACCGTGACCTGGACCCCCGCTCCGGGTGAACCGTCGGACTTCAGCGCCGATGCCACCTATCCGGACCCGGCGACCGCCGCGGTCAGCAGTTGGTCGTGGTTCGTCGCGTTGCTGTGCGTCGTGGTCGTCCTGGTGATCGTCCGGATCGCCTACTCCAAGCGGTATCGCGGACCGCGGCCCGGACGTCCGGTGGCGGCTAAGACAAACCCTTCGTCGATCTCGGGTGAAGGACTCGCGGCTGCCGCCGATCCCGTGTCGGGTCCGTCATCGGCAACGCCGCCCGCGGATCGAAAGCCACCCGCAGGCACATGATGCCGCGCCGGACCGGCGTCGACACCGGTCCGGCGGAACAGCTTCGGCCGTTCAGGCCGGGACGTGCAGCGCGGCGTCGACGTCCACGCCGAGTCGGCCCAGGACCTCCGTCGTGGCCTTGGCGAAATTCAGACTGCAGAAATGCAGGCACGGCGCACCCTCGGCGACGAGTCGCTGTGCCATCTCGGTGGCGAAGTCGATGCCGACGGCACGGACCGACGCGCGGTCCTCCTCGGCGCCGTTGCCCGCCGCTTTGGCGAACCGCTCCTCGACGTCGGGCGGGATCACCGATCCCGACAGCTCGACCATGCGACGGACGGTGGCCAGCGACGTCACCGGCATGATTCCCGGGATGATCGGCTTGAGTCCCTGCTCGGGGTCGGCGGCCGCGACCCGGTCGCGCAGCCGCAGGTAGTGCTCGACGTCGAAGAACATCTGGGTGATGGAGTACTCGGCCCCGGCCCGCAACTTGCTGACGAGTGTGCGGGTGTCGTGTTCGATGTCGGGCGACCGATGATGCGTCTCCGGGAACGACGCCACCCCCACGTGGAAGTCGCCGAGGGTATCGATGAGCCGGACCAGTTGCTCGGCGTACTCGACGCCGTCGGGATGGGCGACCCACTCGCCGAGCGGATCGCCGGGCGGATCGCCGCGGAGCGCGAGGATGTTGGTGATGCCCTGGTCGGCGTAGGCACCGACGAGCGCGCGCAGTTCCGCGACGCTGTGATTGACGGCGGTCAGGTGGGCCACCGGCAGCAGCGTGGTCTGTGCGGCGAGCTCACCGGTGATGCGCACCGTGCGATCCCGCGTCGAACCACCGGCACCGTAGGTCATCGAGACGAACGCCGGGGACAACCGCTCGAAGATGCGCACCGCCCGCCACAGCCGGGACTCGGCCTCGGCGTCACGCGGCGGGAAGAACTCGACCGAGAACGGGACCGGGCCGCGGTGCGGAGCGGACAGGCGTTCGACGATCGAGGGTGCGGGAGCGGTTGGGGTCACCCGCACAGTGTACGGAGCAGGTCGCATAGCCTGGCAGGGTGACCTCCACGATCCCCACGCCCACCTCGCTCGATGCGGTTCCGGGCGCCGTCGAGGCCGAATTACGCGCCTTCTTCGACGACGCGGTCCCGGCCGCCGCCGCGATCGCACCGGTGGTCGGTGAGGCGGCCGAACTGATCCGGGAGTTCGTGCTGCGAGGAGGCAAACGCATCCGACCGGTCTTCGCCTTCGCCGGGTGGCGCTGCGGGACGTCGTCGTCGGACCGTGCCGTCGCCGGGGCCGCAGCCGAGGACGACGCCCCCGGCCCGCGGGACGCGCTGCGCGTCTGCGCCGCACTCGAACTCGTGCAGGCCTGCGCCCTGATCCACGACGACATCATCGACCGGTCGGACACCCGGCGCGGGTACCCGACCGTGCACCGGGAGTTCGAGTCACGGCACGCGAGCGCGGAGTGGGCCGGGGACTCCGGCGCCCACGGGGTGGCGGCCGCGATCCTCGCCGGCGACTTCGCGCTCGCCTGGGCGGACGACCTGGTCCACGGTCACCGGCCGGGGGTTTCGACAGGCTCAACCGGCGGGGACCGCTCAACCGGCGGGGACCGCTCAACCGGCAGGGACCGCTCCACCGGCAGGGACCGCTCAACCGGCAGGGACGGCGACCACCCGCTGCCCGCGGAGGTGGGCGCGACGTGGGCGGCGATGCGGACCGAGGTGCTCGGCGGCCAGTTCCTGGACATCGTGAACGAGGCCGGCGGCGACGACTCGACCGAGGCCGCCTACCGGGTGATGGAGTTCAAGACCGCCGCCTACACCGTCGCGCGATCGCTCGAGCTGGGTGCGCGACTCGCCGGTGCGTCCGAGCAGCTGGTGTCGACGCTGCGTGCGATCGGGCACGACCTCGGCATCGCCTTCCAGCTCCGCGACGATCTGCTCGGCGTCTTCGGCGATCCCGAACGCACGGGTAAACCGTCCGGGGACGATCTGGTCTCGGACAAGCACACGGCCCTGCGCGCGATCGCGCTGCAACGCGCCGATGCGGCCGACCCGGCCCTCGGCGCGCGGTTGCGCTCCTACTTCGGCCGCCGGCTCGACAGCGACGAATTGGGTTCCGCGCGAGACCTGTTCGTCGAGCTCGGCGCGGTGGCCGAGGTGGAGAACTCGATCGACGAGCTGTTGGGGTCGGCGTTGACCGCACTCGACGCCGCCGACATCGGCGACGACATCCGTGCCGAGCTGATCGCGGTCGCCCATCGCGTCGCGCACCGTCAGGCGTGAGCACTTCCGTGACAGGTGCCGCCACGGCCGGTCGGGGCGATCTGATCCTCGGCGCGATCGGGTCCGTGCTGGTCTGTCTCGGCAGCTTCGGGGTCGGCGACCCGCCGCGCAACTCCGCTCTTCTCTCCGATCTGGGTCTGAGCTGGATCACGTACGGGCACGGCAAGAACGTCTTCGGGACGCTGTTCTGGCTGGGCGTGTTCCTCATGGTGTTCGGGTGGGTCCGGCTGGGGCGTCGGATCATCTCCTCCACCACCGACACCGCGCCGACGACGCGGACGCTGAGCCGATGGGTGCTCGTGTGGACCGCTCCCCTGCTCGTCGCGGTGCCGGTGTACTCGCGCGACGTCTACGCCTATCTCGCCCAGGGCGCGGTGTTCGGCGCCGGTTTCGACCCGTATGCCGACGGTCCCGCCCACCTGCCCGGTCCGCTCGTCGACAGCATGGCGCAGGTCTGGGCGACCACGACGGCACCGTACGGCCCCTTCTTCATGGGCATGCTGCGCGTCGTCACCGAGATCACCGGCGACCAGGTCGTCCTCGGCGTGCTGGCCATCCGGCTGGTGCTGCTGCCCGGACTCTTCCTGTCCCTCTGGGCGATCCCCCGATTGGCGGAGCGGTTCGGGGCCTCCCCGCAAGCCGGACTCTGGCTGGTGCTCTTCAACCCGCTGGTCCTGATCCATCTCGTGGCGGGACCGCACGTGGAGCTGCTGATGATGGGCGTCCTCGTCACCGGGATCGTCCTGGTGGTCGACGGCCGGCACGTGGTGGGCACAGCCGTCCTGGCGCTCGCGGTGTCGATCAAGATCACCGCCGGCATCGCACTGCCGTTCGTCTTGTGGATCTGGCTGTCGCACATCCGTTCCCGGCGACCGGTGACCGCCCGCGACGTGGTGACGGTGTTCGCATCCATCGTCGGGATCGCGGTCGCGGTGTTCGGCCTGTGGACCCTGGTGATCGGCTTGGGACTCGGCTGGCTCACCGGCCTGGGGTGGGCCGACGTCATCATCAACTGGTTCACCATTCCCACCCTCGCCGCCCATGTCGTGACCCTCGTCGCGGCGCCGTTCGTCGCCCTCAATCTGCAACCGGTGCTGGAGGTCACGCGGGCAATCGGTTCGGTGGTCCTCGCGGTCACGCTGGTCGCGCTCTGGTGGCGCCACCGCCACGACGTGCGGGACGCGGTCGCCGGGATGGCGTGGGCGATGCTGGCTGTACTCCTGCTCGAGCCGTCGACGCTGCCCTGGTACTACACGTGGGTGCTGGTGATCGCGGTGGCCTTCGACCTGCCGATGTGGGTGCGGGCCACGGTCGTCGGTGCCTCGACGTTCCTGCTGATCGTGTTCCAGCCCGACGACGCGATCGTCTTCTACAAACCTGTCGAGGTGACGCTGGCGGCCGCACTGGCCGGCGTCGCGGCCTGGTCGCTGACCCGTCGGGACCCGTTGCGGCTGAGCCGGTTCGGCAGGTGGGCGTGGGGCGCGACCCCGGCCGGCGAGGGCACTCTCGCGTCGGATGTCCTCGCGGAGACGGGCGTCGAGGAGTCGGGGCGCGCCGAGGCCGAGCACCGGGAGTCCGGACCCCGGGGGTTCGGGGCCGGGGCGTCGCTCAGAAAGCCTGGGCCTGCGCCCGGCGGATGACCTCGCGGGCGAGATCCGTGTGCAGCGCTGCCGCCGGGTGGAGTCCGAGATCCTCCTGCTCGGTGAACAGCCACTCCATCACCTCGTCGCGCGTGTAACCGCCGTCGATCAGGACCGCCACGAGCCCGTAGAAGTGTTTCGCGACGCCGCCCTCGTCCACGAAGAGCGCCGGAATCGCCGGGTATCCGTTGTGGGAGACCGCGAGCAGGTGATGGTCACGGATGAGTGTCCGCACCCGGTTGGTCGACACCCCGAGGCGGTCGGCGACATCGTCGATCGACAGGAACTCGGTGTCGGAAGGCAGAGTGTCAGGCGACAACGGTAGGGAACCCACGTCGAAAGGGTAGCCGGTAGTCGGGAGCGGGAGAAACCGTCGGGTCGCGACGACATGACGAACGAGACCCGCGAACGCCCCGGCGGCGACACCCTCGGTCGGCATCGTGCCGATGCTCTCGACCGGCCCGGGCTGCAGGTAGATTCGGCAGCGTGAACTCCCCCGTCGACACGATGCTCGGGACCGTCCTCGAGGACCGGTACCGGATCGACGCGCCCATCGCGCGAGGCGGCATGTCGGCGGTCTACCTCGCCGTCGACCTGCGGCTGGGACGCGACGTGGCGGTGAAGGTGATGGACTCCCGGTACTCGGGAGACCCACAGTTCTTGCGCCGCTTCGAGTTCGAGGCACGCGCGGTCGCCGGCCTGAAACATCCCGGGCTCGTCTCGGTGTACGACCAGGGCATCGACGACGGCATCGCGTTCCTAGTGATGGAACTGGTCGACGGGGGCAGCCTGCGCGAACTGTTGCGCGAGCGCGGCCCGATGCCACCCCATGCCGTCGTCGCGGTGGCCGCGCCGGTACTCGGCGGGCTCGGCACCGCACATGCCGCGGGTCTGGTGCACCGGGACGTGAAACCCGAGAACGTGCTCATCTCCGACGAGGGCGAGGTCAAGGTCGCGGACTTCGGACTGGTGCGAGCCGTGGCCGAGGCCGGGGTGACCTCGGCCAGCGTGATCCTCGGGACCGCTGCCTACCTCTCCCCCGAACAGGTCGAGTCCACCCACGCCGACGCTCGCAGCGATGTCTACTCCATGGGTGTGATGATGTTCGAACTCCTCACGGGCAGAACACCTTTCTCGGGCGACTCACCCCTGGCCCTCGCCTACCAGCGACTCAGCTTCGACGTGCCGGCGCCGGGCGACGTGATCCCGGGGGTGCCGGAGGAGTTCGACGAGATCGTGCTGCGCGCGACCGAACGCGACCCCGCCGATCGATATGCCGACGGCTTCGACATGCAACGGGCCCTGCTCGCCGTCGCCGACGAACTCGACCTCCCGCCGTTCACGGTGCCCGCGCCGCGCCGGTCGGCCGAGCGTCAGACGGTGTCGCGCTACCGGGGCCCCGATCCCGGCGGCCATGGCACCCGGGTCCAGTCGGTGCCCGGCCCGGCGCGGCCCGCGGACACAGCCACACCCGTGGAGCAACCTGCGGCCGAGCGCGACGACGTCGGCTCCGCGCCGCGTCCGGTGACCCGTCGTACCTCACGGCCGATGGCCGTCGAGCCCGAACTCATCGGCGGCAGCCGGCTCGGCGCGCTGGTCTGGATAGTCGTCGTGCTGGTGCTGGTCGGCGGCCTCGGCGCCCTCGGTTTCTGGGTCGGCAGCACGTTCCTGGCGATCGGCTGACGCCCCGCTCCCTCAGCCGCGCAGCATCTCCGCGACGAGGAACGCCAGCTCGAGCGACTGCTGCGTGTTCAACCGCGGGTCGCAGGCGGTCTCGTAGCGTCCCCCGAGGTCGAGATCCGAGATCTCCTGTGCGCCACCGAGACATTCGGTGACGTCCTCGCCGGTCAACTCGACGTGGACGCCACCGGGATGGCTGCCCAACGCGCGATGCACCTCGAAGAACCCCTGCACCTCGTCGACGATGCGGTCGAAGTGCCGGGTCTTGAAGCCGGTCGACGCCTCATGGGTGTTGCCGTGCATCGGATCGCACTGCCAGATGACCTTGTGGCCGGTCGCCTCGACGGCGCCGACGATGGCCGGCAGCACGTCGCGGACCTTGCCGTTGCCCATCCGCGCGACGAGCGTGAGTCGCCCGGGCACGTTGTGCGGATCGAGACGCTCGACGTATTCGACGGCCTGCTCGGGCGTCGTCGTGGGCCCGATCTTGACGCCGATCGGATTGCTGATGAGCTCCGCGAACGCGATGTGGGCGCCGTCGAGCTGGCGGGTCCTCTCCCCGATCCACAGGAAGTGGGCGGAGAGGTCGTAGAGGACCTTGCCGGCACCCTCGGGGTCGTCGGCCAGCCGCAGCATGGCGCGTTCGTAGTCGAGGACGAGCGCTTCGTGCGAGGCGAAGATGGAGGCGGAGTTCAGATTCGAATCGGTGACGCCGCAGGCGTCCATGAACCGCAGGCCGCGATCGATCTCGGACGCCAGGGCCTCGTAGCGTGCGCCGGCCGGTGACGTACGCACGAACTCGCGGTTCCAGTCGTGCACCCGGCTCAGATCCGCCTCGGCCTGGGTGAGGGCGCGGACCAGGTTCATCGCGGCCGCGGCATTCGCGTAGGCGCGCACCAGCCGGGACGGGTCGTGTGCCCGCACCGCCGCGTCGGCCACGAATCCGTTGACCATGTCGCCGCGGTAGGAGGGCAGCCCCAGGGCGTCGGTGTCGGATGATCGCGGCTTGGCGTACTGGCCTGCGATCCGGGCGACCTTGACCACCGGCATGCTGGCGCCGTAGGTGAGCACGACCGCCATCTGCAACAACGTGCGGATATTGCCCTTGATGTGCGGTTCGGTGTTGTCGGCGAACGTCTCCGCACAGTCACCGCCCTGCAGGAGGAATGCACGCCCCTCGGCGACGTCGGCCAGCTGCGCGGCGAGCGTCTGGACCTCGGCGGGCATACAGATCGGCGGGACCGACTCGAGGACGGTCCGCATCTTGCGCGCCTCGTCGGCCGGCCAGCTCGGCTGCTGTACCGCCGGGCGGCTCATCGCGTCGTCGAAACGCGTCTGGAGATCCCCCGGAAGCGGCGGGAGCTCGGGAAGGTCGTCGATCGGAACGTCTACGGTCCAGTTCACCACCCGTCCAGGGTAGAGGAGACGTGGGGAGTGGATTCGTCCGCGGGTCAGACGCGGGCCTTCTCGATCGCCTCCCACCGGCGCAGGTTGTGCCGGGCGTCGCTCAGCGCGTCGTGCGCGTCCGACGGCGTGGGCGGCAGCGCCGGTCGGCCCGCGGCCTCCCAGTGCTGCCGCAGCTCACGGGTGAACCGCGGGATCTCACGCGGCAGCGCGGTCATGGGACCCCACAACTGGCACAGCACGACATGGTCGTAGGCGCCCACCCAGGCCCACAGCTCGATGTCGGAGCCGTCGGCGGTGAGGAACTCGAGGAGATCTTCCCGGATGCGTCGACGGTCCCGCCACGCGGACGACGACGGCGAGGGCAGTTTCGGCAGCACGTTGGCCCGCACCCAGTCCCCCGCCCGGCCGGGGTCGAAATCGGTCGACACCGCGTAGAACTCGCGGCCGTCCTCACCGACGACCCCGATCGAGACCAGCTCGATGGTGGTGCCGTCCTCGATGAACTCCGAGTCGTAGAAGAAACGCATGGGTCAAGTATTCACACACACTCGTGCCGACCCGCTCACCGCGCACCGTTTCGCCATACCGCCCTCCGGCTGTCTACCCTGGTATTTCGTGCGCTCCAGGTCCGTGCTGGCGACCGCTCTCCTGGCGGCGTCGATCATCGCGCGGCTCGTCTGGGACACGCTGACCGTGAACGGCAGGAACTTCGTGGACCTGCACGTTTACCGCGACGGTTCGGCGGGTCTCGCCGACGGGTCGCTCTATCTCTTCACCTACGCCGGTGAGACCGACTTCGCCCTGCCCTTCACGTATCCGCCGTTCGCGGCCGTCGTGTTGTACCCGTTGTCGCTCGTGCCATGGGACCTGGTGGCCATCGGCTGGCAGCTCGCGACGTTCGGAGCTCTGTACACCTGCGTCGTCCTCGCCTTACGCCTGTGCGGGTCGACGACCGACGTCTACGCCGTGGCCGCACTCTGGACCGCCCCCGCGATCTGGTGCGAACCGGTCCGGGTCACGCTGGACTACGGCCAGATCAACGTCTTCCTGATGCTGGGCACCCTGCTGGCGGTCACCTGGGCGCGCAGCGACCGCGGGGTGCTCGCCGGCGGCGCACTCATCGGTCTGATGGCCGGGGTCAAGCTCACCCCGGCGATCTCCGGGCTCTGGTATCTCGCCGCCCGCAAACCCCTGGGCGCCCCGGCCGCCGCGGTCGCCTTCGTCTTCACCGTTCTCGGTTGCCTGCTGCTCTTCCCCGACGTCACCCGCACCTACTACGGGACCCTGCTCGGCGACGCCGAGCGCATCGGTCCCGTCGAGGCAGTGATCAATCAGAGCCTGCGTGGCACCCTGTCCCGCTTCGTGGGCTTCGACGTGGGGTCGGGCTGGATCTGGATGGTCGGCGTCCTGGTCGCGGTCGTGGTGGCGGTGTTCGCCGGCCGTGCGGTGTCCGACGCCCTCGGCATCCTGCTGGTGGTCCAGCTCTTCGGACTCCTGGTGTCGCCGATCTCGTGGGTGCATCACTGGGTGTGGATCATCCCGCTGGGAATCTGGCTCGTGCACGGCACCGGTTCGCGGCGCCGGGGCGCGCGGGCGGTCCTCGGGATGTGGATCGTGGTCGCGGGCCTCGGGATTCCGTGGTTGCTCCGGGTCACGATCGAGTACGGTCCCCATCCCCCGGCGGCACTCGAGGCGATCTTCGGGGCCGCGTGGCCCGCGGCCACGTTCGTCACCTTCGCCTGGATGATCGCGACGCGCGCCGCGCGCGACGAACCCCGCGACACCCGACCGCGCGACGTCGTCGCCGCGGCGATCGTCGCCGACGGCCGCGTGCTGCTGGCGCAGCGGTCCCGTCCGGCCGAACTCGCCGGTCTGTGGGAACTGCCCGGCGGTCGTGTCGAGTCGGGGGAAACCCATGCGGCGGCGCTGGTTCGGGAGATCCGCGAGGAGCTCGGAGCCGAGGTCGAAGCCGGCGAGGGCGTCGGCTCCCCGGTCGCGCTGCCCGGTGGCCTGACCCTGCACGCCTACGTGGCGCGGTTGCGCTCGGGGACTCCGACCGCGCTCGAGCACCTCGACGTGCGCTGGTTCTCCGCCGACGAGCTACGACACCTCGACGCCGCCGAGATCGTCCCGGCAGATCGCGACTGGATACCGGAGCTGTGCGCCGTCCTGGACGGCACCCGGGTCGGCGACGCCGGCTGACCGACCACGGCGAGCGTTGCCGAGAAGCGAGCTTGCGCGCATCACCACGCTCCTGAAGAGCGCTTGCGAACATCACCCCGCTCCCTTAGGAGGCCGCAGCTTGCGGAGGGGCGCAACCAACCACCGCTCCCTGAGCCTGGATATTTCACTGATGTTGCTGGTGTTCGGCGTGTGATACGCGAAAGTGCCTGTCTGCCTTGTGATTATTGATTCAC